>NZ_JBPAOH010000073.1:0-36906 GCF_050875635.1 Tolypothrix sp. VBCCA 56010 | reverse complement strand
TGGTGTCAAAATCTTCGGGAACGCCCAGCACCTCCAACCCCTGCCACTGGTCTTTCTTGCGCTTGATGGTGATGACTTTGGCTTCACCGGGGAGGATTTTCAACACCCAACCTGCCAGCGTTGTTTTTCCCATTCCCGTACTGCCGATGATGCGGATATGGGGAATCAGGTCATGGGGTTTGGTCTGAAACCAGTCCCATTGCCACCATTCGATTTTTTCAATATTCGGATAGTCGGGGAGCGTTACCCCACTCAAGGCAGGTGAATCAGCGTTAAGCGCGATCGCTCTCTTTTGCTGTAACTGGGTGATTTCATGCTCTGCCTTGGCTTTACCTAACGCATTCTCGGCGGTTTGTTTGCCAATGTCGGATAGTTTTAAGCCGTGAACGGCATCTTCAATTTCTTCATAGTGTCCGGCTTTTTTGAGTGCGTCGTCACGTTCGGCATCGGTCATCAACTGGATTTTTAACGCCTGGTTCTGGCGGCTTAATTGTTCCTTGGTAAAGTCTGTTTCCAACTCTTTACTGTGCTGGACAATGCCTAAATGTTTCTCGTTTTCGAGGTCGATTTCAAGCGCCCTGGCGCGAAGATTGCCAAAGAGAACCGGGAAGGATTGCTCTAGTTCGTCCGTCAAACTTTTGAAAATAGCGTAGGCGACAAGCAGGCAGACAGCACCGCCCAAACCGTACCAGACCGCTTGCGGGTTTTGTGCGGAAATTGGTTTAAGAACGCTGACCTTTTGGTCAAATTCAAGGTTGGCTAAACGTTCTTGTTCGACACGCCACGCAATACCGATTCTGATTTTCTTGCCCTGGCAGAATTGATGCAGATCCGGGCGATGAACCACAGGTGGTTTGAAGCAAAAAAGAACGCGGTCGAACTTGGTTTGATAGTCCCATAACGGAATCATCGCCCCGATGCCGCAAATGATTATGCCGCCAACGAATACCGAATTACGGCGCATTTTACGCCGAAAATGTTGCTCGTGGCGTTCCAGGTCTCGCATGATTAACGACGGAAGAGTAATGCCATGCCGACTAAGACAATAGCCGCAACGAGTGCGATAATTTCAACGGGATGATCTGTTTTTTGCAGGATTTCATAGTTTTTGATTTCGTCGTAGACTGCCAGAATTTGATGATTGGTTTCTTCAATTTCAGCGGCAACCGCTTTGACTGAAACATAGGCAACAACCATCCCGACAGCGGTTTTAAAAAGGGTAATGATTGGCTTGTGCATAAAGCTCAATTCCCAATGTTCACTTGTTTTGTGAATCGTAAAGCCTGACCATTCCCCAAGGGTCGGAACCAGACTGATAACCGCGCACATTAGCGAAATGACGACAACGCTGATGGCAAAATGAAACAGGAGAAATGCCATTGCTGCACTGCTGGCTTGACAGGCAGCAAACAGTAATAAGCTTTCAATGGTACGGCGAGTTTGTAATCTTTGATAGAAAGCTTCTTCCTGCTTTTCTAGATAGCGCTGGGTGTGATTGCTGGCTGGTTCCGTTTCGCCAGCATCTTGTTCTAAATCTTCCAGCATAAGATGTTTTTAAAAGTGGGTTTTTCCTTAAAGCCAAGGTTCAATCTGTAAAAAGTAGGTCTATAATAAACGATGCTTTACAAGCCTAAAGCGGCTCTCAATTTTGTTAACACGCCACTGAATGTTGAGGGGATATAATTTTTTTGCGGTATCAAATCGGTTCGGGCATCGTCGCCATATTCCAATAGATGTTTCGCCACTTGCAAATCATAAGCATCATCAGCTTGTAATTGTTTGATTTCCGGGCGATGGGTCTGCTGTAATAGTTTGGCGTTGTTGTCCACGGTTGTCATAAATTTATCGATGTAGCCCTTCATCTGGATATAGTTCAGGGTGTATTGATGCCGTTCGCGCTCGGTGTTTTTAGCGGTGACAAATTCCGCTGCCAGTTCCTTCCGACTGTGACCGTAGGCTTGATTCTCCAGTGTTGCTGACATGGTAGCGCGGTCGATTGACAGAGCGGATTTTGCGCCTTGTACCAATATTTCAGAGATGGCTTTGTTGTACTCGGCAGTACCTTGAATGATGTCCAAATAAGCTTCTTTCAGGAGTGGGGCTAGCTCTCTTGATAAACTGGCTTCTCTAGACGCTTGCCCTATCGCTTGCAGTTTGTTTTTATCGCCTTTAATCGCGGCTTTGAAGTCGTTCAGGTCAAGCCCGTACTTTCCTTTTAAAAGCGCTAGAATCCGCTTGGCTTTGGGCGAAACATGGTCTTTGAGGGTCATATGCTGTACCTTATTTCAACGGGTTTACATAGTTACGGTACGGGGGTCGGGGCTGGGGTCTGGTTGCCTGCCAAAAGAGGTTTTGAAGCTGAATGAAACAGAAAATGGCTAACCCGAACCCTGCCAGAATATTGAGAAGAGAACGACTGATGATAAAACGGTTAGAGGGTAACGCCGTACTCGGCGGCGAGGTCTTTAACGAAGTGGGTAAAGTTGGTTGATTCTCGAAAGTAGCTGTCGAGAACGCCTTCATAATCAACCCGTTTTCGCGGCATTTTTTGCAGTTTCCGCTTGAGCATTTCCGCCTCGATGTCGGGCATCGCTGACACCAAAGCCACCAGGCTATCGGTTTTGTGGTGGGCTTGCTCTAGCAGTTGTTGCGCCAAAGCCTTGTTTCGGCTGGTATCGTCTTTGGCGATCGCTTGAATGATATCAACAGCTTCCTGGGGGGTGATGGTGACGGGTGGCGCTGGAGGCTGGCTTAACGTTGATGGTTCGGCAATGGTCAGTTGGGTTTCAGTTGATTCTTCTTCAACAGCGGTTTCTGGCTCCGGTAATTCTGGCAAGAAATCCGCTAAATCTTCTGTCGTTTGGGGGGCAACAGACAAATCAATCTCATCAGATGAAGGTGCAACAATAGCGGTTTGTTGGTGCTGGGCTGCCAAGTCTTCAACAATGGCGGATAGTTGTTCTTCGGTCGGGTTGCTATCAGCGCATTGCTCACTATAAAGTGGTCTGATGTCGTCATAACTGACTTTGATTTTTCGGCGGGATAAGCGGGATTGAATTTGTTTCAGGTATTTGGCTTCAGACATTGATAACGCTCCTTTTCGGGCGAATCGTGAAGGCGAATGTCAACACAAGGTAAGCTTCTTCAAAACTATAAGTTCGGTCAGCCTTGAAGCTTAAACCTGCTTTATAAAAGCTTTTGTACAGGGAATAGCCGCCTAACCCAGGCATGAGTTTTTCAATGAAACTTGTTATTTCCTTCCCTGTAATTGCTTGGGGTGGGGAGTATTCTTGGGTGAATGTTTCTAGATTTTGAATGGCGTTTTTAGTAAGTGGTTTTCGGGGATTCGCTTTTTTAAAGCTGGCGTAGGCTTCAATGGTTTTGATATCCAGCTTCAAATCAGCCCCCCTCATTTCCTGGCAGATTTGTAACCACTGGTCATGCCTAATTGACTTGCCATAAACAGTTTCAAATCGTTGTCGGTAATAATCGGTTGCTGATTTCGCTTTTGGCATACTTACCGCTATTGCGATTAAGTCTAATCCTTCTAAAGCATACTTAACTTATGCAATTTGATGCAAATTGCATAAAAATTGGTTTTTTAGCTAACGCACGCGAAACGGCTAAGATTGGGAGAGTATCATGCACTTTGCTTCAATTTATGCAGAATGCCGGAAAAAGATGTTTACCGCATGACCGTATCCCTGCCGATGGAAACTTATAAGGCTTTAGAGGCTTGGGCGAAAGAAGAAGGCAGACGCGCCAGCAACCTTGCCGCACACTTGATTGACAGAGCGATTGTCAATCGTGACCAAAGCGAAAGGCATTCGCCAGCTTCACCGTCCGAAAAGCCGTTAACAGAAATCGTTAAAGAGGATTTGGAAAACCTTGCCAGAGAGCGGGGCGTAACCCCTGCTGAGATTTGGCAACAGCTTGTCCAAGCAATGGCAGACAAGCAGGAGGGAGAGTAGAAAAGAAATTCTTCTGTCAATTAGGTCAATTTTTAACCGCAATTACAGCTAAACTTTAGCCGAGAACTGTTGCACTGCCGTGCAAAGTCTTTGCACCCTGCTTGCTTTCGTTCAAGATTCGCCCGTTTAGCCGTACACGCACAATATAAGAGGATGTAAGCGGTTAAAAATCTTTAACCGTATTTTCCAAAAGGGCGGCACTGCGGACAGGGCAAGGGTTGCACTATTTAGCCATAAAATTTATGCTTCGCTCAAAGCTTGATTAGCATTAAGCCGAGAACCCTACAAAAACAGAAATAGAGGCTGAACATTCCGGCGTGAGCCTTATGCAGGAGATTTCAGCCTTGCAACAGCGATTGAGATGAACAAATCAGTATGATAAAAGAGAAAAATCAGAGAAAGTTTATCGTATGAGAGAACATTTTATCTCTCTGCCAGAAGATGTTTACTGTCATCTGCTGGCTGTTGCAGAAACCGAGGGGGTAACGCCTGCTGACTGGATTGCCGCACACTTGTCGTCAGATGTTGACCAGCAAAAACCGCTTGCCGCTTTGCTATCAGATTTGGTTGGGTCTATTAACAGTCAGACTGAAACTCCTTCTTCTTATGAGAAAACAGTCTTCGGTGAGGCGATCGCCAGTAAACTTGCCAAGCAAGGTATTCGCAGACCGTGATTCTGGTTGATACTGCACCGTTGATTGCGTTGATTGATGCGGGACAGGGAGAAGCGCATTATCGTTGTGTCGAAGCCTATCAAAAGATAACTAGTCCCCTTATCACAACATGGTGCTGTTTTACAGAAGCCATGTATTTCCTTCATCAGTTACGGGGTTGGTTTGCCCAGGATATTCTATGGCAATTTATTGAACGGAAAGCTCTCTTTTTGCATACATCAGGCATTGATGAACCACAAAGAATGCGGGAACTGATGAAGCAGTATCAGGACGTGCCGATGGATTTGGCAGATGCGTCCCTTGTCTCTGCTGCCGAGACGTTAAATATCAGTCGAATTTTCTCTCTGGACAGCGATTTTTATATTTATCGTTTCCAGGGAACAAAGGCATTTGAGGTTATTCCCTAAATTACCAACTTTTGACCCAAACTTGGTAAAATGCCCAAGGTTGGTGATGCAGCTCACAACCGCCATGAGAAATTAATACTTTTCGCCTCCCATTCCACCAAATGACTCTTTCGTGACTCCCTGCCACCACTAGACTAGTACTCCGTCAATGTTGAATTGAGGGATAAAGTCAGGCTAAGGTTAGGACTTAGTAGAATTAGCCCCAGGTTTCTAGTCTGGAAGCGTTCTTTATAATATCTTTATCAAAAAGCCTGATTTTTATGATATATGTGAGCATAGTCCCGAAAAACTGCAATTTGACGTTGTAGGTAGTTCTATTAATGCCAAGTTGAAATTAATTTATTTTTACTTGCTAGTACTTATATATATGCAGCGTCGGTTATTTACTCAAATATTACCAGGGGTAGCAATAGCTCCTGTAATTTCAGCTTTAGCTTGGGGAATTGCCACTACTACAAGCAACCAACCCAGTTATGCTGGAAATAACAAATTCTTCTGCGACCAAGAAGGGAAAATACCAGTTACCAAGGTACGCACCTCGCGAGGTCCTGAAACTTTTATTCGTTGGGTTGTTAAAGATTTTAAAAAATTTCCACCTTCAGAACGTTGTAACATTGTCTCCACAAGGCTGCAACGCTATTACGATAATGGCTCACTTTTCATCAGGAGTGAATTTAATTTCAACAATTATCCAGTTTTGTGCATTGCCAATCGTAGAGGCGTACCTTGTACTTCAGATAATGTACTAGTCACCCTCAAGCCAGGAACAGATTTAGGAAAAGTTTACCAGCAGATAATTGCTTTTCGCCGTGGTGTTGCAGGTAAACCTTTAGATTTAAGTGGCAAATGTCGTCCTTATACTGAGTATGACGGTGATTTGTATCTTGATGTTAAGCAACTAGTAGATGACAAGCAGTGTGGTGAATAGACTTTTGTTTTTTAACAATCTCAAAACAGGGTCTGTATAATCTCGCTTCTAGTTGGCAGTTCTTTGGGGGAGGTTTAGTGTAACATGATCTGGCAATGGCTAAAAAACGGACTTGGGTACACAGTCTGCTTGCTAATTTGTCTTGCTGGTATTTCTTTCGCATTGCCAAAACAGCAAAGAATTTCTAGTGATGTTACTAAACTTTCTCAAACATCTACTCCCCTTTCACCAGAACAATTACAAAAATTAGCAAAGACAATCACTGTCAAAATATCTACAAAAGAGTTACTTGGTTCAGGAACTTTGCTGCAAAAAAAAGGACAAGTTTATACAGTAATAACTAATGCCCATGTCTTAATAACAGCTAAACCTCCCTATCAAATTCAAACACCAGATGGGCGTGTATTTAACGCTTCTGTGTTGCAGATGGCGGAATTTGAGAAGGAAGATTTGGCTGTATTGCAGTTTCGTAGCCCAGATGTAGTTTATCAAGTTGCTAAGATTAAAGATGTATCTAGCTTGCAAGTTGGGGATAAGGTTTTTGTTGGTGGTTTTATATCTAATTTAACTAATCAAAATCTGTCTTACCAAGCCGCAAAAATCTTTAATAATCAGTTTTTATTTACATCTGGTAAAGTCACATTCTTGCTAGATAAAGCTTTAGAGCAGGGCTACCAAATTGGTTATACAAATGATGTTCGTAAAGGCATGAGTGGCGCACCATTATTAAATGTATCTGGTGAGGTCGTGGGTATTAATAGCTTACATAAAGACCCACTTTGGGATACGCCTGAAGTTTATCAGGATGGTTCCCAACCGGATAAATCATTACAAGAACTAATTACACAATCTAGTATGGCTGTACCTATTAAAAAAGAACTATTACAAAATCATCGGGAGAAGAAATCATGAGGTTGGCTGGTGGGTTTCCGGCAGTATTATTTGGTACAGCAATTGTCATTGTGCAACTGCAAATTGCTACGGCGTTGAAATCTACAGAAGTTAGTCCTATAGCGGAACAAATTACAGTTCGTATTGATGGAGCAGGTACAGGTTCTGGCGTAATTATTGAGCGCCAAGGCAATACTTATACCATTCTCACCAATTTGCATGTAGTGCAAGAAAAAGGTAGCTACACAGTCCAAACACCAGATGGGAAAAAATACACTTTCAATCGTAGTCAAGTACAATCATTACCAGGTGTTGATTTAGCGGTATTTCAGTTTACTAGCAACCAAAATTATAGTGTTGCAGAAAAGGGAACTTCGGAAAACTTACCATTGGGGACAACTATTTATGTAGCAGGTTATCCTCAAGGATCATCAAGCATCAGCTTTTTGAGTGGGTCAATTTCTAGTCGTGAAACAAATCCAAAAGATGGTTACGCTTTTGTTTATATAGTGCCTGCTTTTCCAGATATGAGTGGCGGACCGATACTGGATGAGCAAGGTAAATTAGTAGGAATTCACGGGCGTTCTTTAACTCGTCCAGACACGAATGCTGTTACTGTGTTTGGAATTCCGTTGAGGACTTACTTGAGTCTTGTCTCGTCTGCAAAACCTATGGCGACTGCGCCAGCACCAAAGCCATCAAATCCGCCAGTCTCAACTGCGCCATCAGCCGCTAAGTTTACTCTAGCGAGGACTCTGATTGGGCATTCTCAAAAAGATAGTTTTGATCGCTTCAGCTCCAAAGAAGGAGCGGTTTATTCAGTCGCCTTTAGCCCAGATGGCAAAACTTTAGCTAGTGGTAGTCGGGACGAGACTATCAAAATCTGGAACCTCGCCACAGGGCAAGTAATTCGTACCCTCAATCGTCATTCTCCTGCTTATTCAGTCGCCTTTAGCCCAGATGGCAGAACTTTAGCTAGTAGTGGTTATGATACGACTATCAAAATCTGGAACCTCGCCACAGGGCAAGTAATTCGTACCCTCAATGGTCATTCTGCTGCGGTTGGTTCAGTCGCCATTAGCCCAGATGGCAGAACTTTAGCTAGTGGTAGTGTAGCTGGTGGTAGTGATGATAAGACTATCAAAATCTGGAACCTCGCCACATGGCAAGTAATTCATACCCTCAATGGTCATTCTAATTCGTCGGTTTTTTCAGTCGCCTTTAGCCCAGATGGCAGAACTTTAGCTAGTGGTGGTAATGATGCGACTATCGAAATTTGGAACCTTGCCACAGGGCAAGTAATTCGTACCCTCAATGGTCATTCTGATTCGGTTAATTCAGTCGCCATCAGCCCAGATGGCAGAACTTTAGCTAGTGGTAGTTATGACAAGACTATCAAAATCTGGAACCTTGTCACAGGGCAAGTAATTCGTACCCTCAATGGTCATTCTGATTCGGTTAAGTTAGTCGCCTTTAGCCCAGATGGCAGAACTTTAGCTAGTGGTAGTCAGGACAAGACTATCAAAATCTGGAACCTCGCCACAGGGCAAGTAATTCGTACCCTCAATGGTCATTCTAATTTGGTTAATTCAGTCGCCTTTAGCCCAGATGGCAAAACTTTAGCTAGTGGTAGTTGGGACGCCACTATCAAGATTTGGCGGCTGTCTGAGTAGCCATGCAATTTTAGACTTTGCCTATTTTAACCCAAACTTGTATTTCAAGATTTTCCAGTAATCTCATTAGGCATAGAATCAATTACATTTCTATAAACTTTCGTTGGCAATTTATACGCCTTCTTTAATTCTCCAGGGGTATGGATAAAATATTCTTAATTATTTTCTGTAATTTTAAATGACTGAATCATCGCTTCAGCAGTAGGTAAATACTGGGAATATCTTGCCAAATCAGCTGTATAAGTTATAAAGTAAACTTTGCCATTCCTTACAGTGCCAATTTCCATAACATGGAGTTTACATTGTCCTTCTTGCCGATAATAAGTTAATTTATAAGCGTTAAATTTTGATAGCGTTGATGATTTAGTCTCATCAATAATTTGCGACTTAGGATTAATATTTTTAATCTTGCTAATTGCAAAATTTTTAGATTCTTCCACAGATAACAAATGAGGAGATAAGTCATTGATATTAATCGTTATTTCTAAAATACAAGAATCAACTTGCTTGTAATTTTCTGGTATAAATTTAATTACCTGACCACCAAAATCACCCCCTACTTCCACAAAATCGCCGCTTGGTTCCATTGCTTTCCAATCGCCTGGATATCTAATTGCGATGCCATCAAGCTCTTTAGAACCTGAAAGAATAGGTTTTTGATTAATTTGAGATAAAATCCATAAAACTATAGGAGCAATTACTACTAATACACCTACAGTTAGGAAAATTTTCCACGGTCGAGATTTAACAGAACCGCTATGTGGAAGATTATTTGGTTGTGGGCTTAACTTTGTCCCTGCCCCAGGAGACGAAGGTAGTCAGTTAAACGTCACCGGGGCATTAAATACGGTGCCTTGGAAAACATTTTTCATCTCATCTGCCAACTTCTGATAGTTGATCACACTTGGCTGTTGTGGCTGAGACTTGAGGTTATCGGCTATTTGCTGTATCAACTGAATAAAATTAGGATTGGGTTCAGCTTTAGCAGCTGTTGCTAATTCTTGTGCAGCTTGAGCCAACTCCGAATTAGCCTTAGCCGCAGATTCTACTTCTAGTACAGCTTTGCCATAATCGAGTGGTTGGTCTGGCGCTTTCTCTATCGCAACTACAGTCTGGGGAGAGTGTTTTTTGAGGGTGACAAGAAACTCACCTGTCTTATCCCATAAAGCTTGTCCGACATTTTCGCCTGTTTTTTCTAAGGCTTTGGTGGCAATTACAGAGCCAATTGCGATCGCAGCAGTAGTTAGAGGTTCCATTTGCTACTGTATCCTATGTCTATGCTATTCTTCTATTAACACATGGTTGATGTGCTAATTTCCGTAATTGTAGGGAAAAAATTTAGATTTATCACCATTTTAATCTTGCGATCGCAACGCCTCGACTTTTGGTCATGCTTTAGTCGAATACTGGACTCAAAACTTGATCATTGAACAACTCCGAGAGTGGGTAGAGGGTTTAGCATTGCTAAACCCCTACGAAAAATCTCTCCTGTATCAGGATTTTCGTGAATTGGTATAAGGTAGTGTCACCACGACTATGGAGAGCGAGAAGCCACCGCTTTGCTGCCTCTGTGGCTTTCACAATTAGGAGCAGCAAGAGACTTGGCATGACCAAAACCCGTTGATATGTCTCTACATCATCTCCCTTAAGTGTTGTATTTCCTTATCCCTTGCCTATCTTTACTAAGTATTTATACTTATTAAATCGAACGAATCACACCAGTGATTTGCAATCAAAACATTACCAACTAATAACCGAATGCTGGTTCTTTTCGACGGTGATGACCAGATATAATAAAATTTTTCTTTAAGCCTTCTTCCACAGCCCTTTATAAGGTTGTGGCGACAACTGGGTGTAGCGCACCGTATGCTGGATGTTTTTATGCCCCAAGTATCCTTGAATAGTACGGGTATCTGTTTTTTCCCGTGCCAGATAATAGCCGCAGGCATGACGCAGCATGTGGGCGTGAATAGGGAATGCTAAACCTGCCAGCTTCCCCGCCTGCTCGATAATTCCTCGGATAGAATCAGGAGCCAGCGGTGATTTCCTTGACGACATGAAAATAAACGGCGTGTTAGGATAATCCTTTTGCAGCTTCCGTAACGCACGTAACTCATCACCGTACAGCGGATGAACGGCTCTTGAGCCATTTTTGAGCCGATTGATATGCAGCGTTGCCGCAGTAAAATCCACTTGTTCCCACCGTAAGCCAGCTACTTCTCCCACCCGTAACCCATGCCGATACATAAGCAGCACCAGCGTCGCATCTCGGTGCGCGTGTCTGCCACCGTGCTTTCTAATGGCTTTCATCATCGCGTCCACTTCTTCAGGTAACAGATATTCGCGCGATCGCACATCCTCATATTTGCGTTGATTCGGAGACGTGCGTTTGGAGACAACAGACTCACTTTTTTGCGTTATACCAACTTTTGATGATTGGGTATCAGGCAAGGTATCCAGCGCAGACATACAACGAAACTCGACGGTGTAAGGGTTAGCGTTCCCGCCAGTATGCCAGATTTTAAACGTTTTACCAGCTTTCGGTTATTTGTTGGTATATGCCTTCTCTGATACAACTGTTTAGTACGAGGCTCTAGGAATTCCCTGAATGGAGGGGCTGAACCTTTACATAGTAGAATGACAAGAAGATTTGTTGCTAGCATCAGTATAAAGTTCGCTTTCGAGAGATACTAATTTCTGAGCTATGTTTTTTATTTATATAGATATATGCCTAACTGGTAGGCAATCACACTTGTTTGTCTAATACCCTATGCCAAGATTTATTCAATATTGGTTGCTACCACTGCTACAGACATTCATCAGTAATGTTGCGCTTGCTTATCTAGTTAATCGCTTGCAACCAAGCGGCAATAATAACCAAACTTTTTTACTGATGGCAGTATGTATTGTTGCAATTATTATAATCAACTTTTGGCAATCCCAATCTCAGCAGTCTCAGCAGAATTCTGTCCCAGCAAACCAAAATGGGATGATTGGCTTTTTACCTCTGCTAGGAGGTGTTACCCTTTATTCAATAAGCAGCTATTTACCTACTGAATACAGGCAAACAGTTTCTTATATATCCCTGTTTCTGTTTGCTGTGGGAACTGTACTGCCAGTAGGAGTACTTTTACCAAGAAAGTGGCATCGGCGGCTAATATGGACTATTCCTGGTGCTGGACTGTTCATAACCCTTTATTGTCTTATCACATCACCGATAGCAGCGGTTCCGTGGTCTCTACTGACAGCAATTCTGGTGATACTGGCATTTTTAAGCTCATTTATTTATGGAGTTATAAATCGAGTTTTAGAAAGTATTAAGCAATGGCTGGAACAGATGGAACCGCTTGTTGCTGACCTCATCGTCAGTAAATTGTGGGAATCAACTTCACCATTTCAGCGGGAATATTACCAAAGTTTGATTTATACTTCTCGAGATTATCAGACACAGGGATTGGATAAAGACCGCATCCTAAAATTGCAAGAAGTATTTGTACCACTTAAGATAGTTACAAAAGAGGCAAGTCTGGCAGGTTCCAGAATTATTCCACAAAAGAAGAGAGAAGAGAATAACCCGAGGGAAAAACAAATTTGGGATTTTTTAGCAGCAATTGGTAATGGTGAACCGACGTTTCGGCGTATGGCAGTGCTAGGCGCACCAGGAACGGGAAAAACTACACTTCTAAGATATTTAACCCTGACTTATGCTACCAAACAACAGCGAAAACGGCATCCTAAAGCGCCAAAATTAATTCCAGTCTTATTATATCTCAAAGATGTGTACCAGAGAATTGTCAATAGGCAATTGTCTCTGGCAGAGTTGATTAGTGAGCAAGTAAAGCAGCAACGAAAAATTCAGCCGCTCAATCCACCCCCTAACTGGTTTGCTGAAAAATTACGTCAAAACAAATGTTTGGTGATGCTCGATGGGTTGGATGAAGTGGCAGATGAACATCAGCGCCGGATGGTTACTCGTTGGGTAGATGAACAGATGCAGGCATACCCAGACACCGCTTTTATTTTAACTTCTCGACCATTTGGCTATAAAAGTGCACAGCTACAACAAGAGGTAACGGTCTTAGAGGTGCAACCTTTTAGCTTGAAGCAGATACAGCAGTTTATTCATAACTGGTATTTGGAAACAGAGGTCATGAGTCGTGCTGGGGAAGAAGACTTGGGAGTGCAGGAAGAAGCCAAAAAACAAGCTGATGATTTAATTAAGCGAATTAAGAATAGTAAACCTTTAGCAGACATGGCAGTAAATCCTTTGCTACTAACAATGATTGCCACGGTTCATCGTCGCGGTAGCGCCCTGCCAGGAAAACGAGTCGAGCTTTACAAGGAAATTTGCCAGGTTTTATTAGAAAGGCGACTGAGAGCTAAGAATATTGGCGATGCGCTAACCGCTACCCAAAAGCAATCTGTGTTACAAGTGCTGGCATTGGTGTTGATACAACAGAAGACTCGTGATTTCAAGCTATTTGAGGGAATTTCTATAATTAAAAATGAGTTAGAAACCGTTGCTGGCAGTAGAGTGAAGCCAGAAGATTTTCTCAAGCAAATTCGGGATGTCAGTGGACTGTTAGTAGAAAAGGAGTTAGGTGTTTATGAATTTGCTCATTTAAGTTTTCAGGAATACTTAGCAGCAGTTCAGGTAAAGGAATCGAACCAAGAAAATGTTTTAATCAAAAATATTAATAATTCCTGGTGGGCTGAAACCATTCGTCTCTATGCTGCTCAAAGTAATGCTACCAATATAATTTATGCAATCTTAGATATACCATCTCCATCAGTTGAGGCTATGGCACTTGCTTATGATTGCTTGCAAGAGGGTTTAAGTGTGAATCCAGATGTACGAGAAGAACTTGAACAAACGCTAGATGCAGATTTAGAAAGTCGATGACAGATAAATTTGAACTCGCAGTTAATACATTGCTATTACGGCGACTGCAAAACAACCTATTTCAAATTGATCAGAATGTTGCAATTGACAATAGCTACATTACCTGCGCGGAATATCAATTGTTTATTGATGAAAAGTTAAAAGCAGGTGAACATCGTCAGCCTGATCATTGGACAAGTTACAGGTTTCCACCTGGATATGCGAAAAAACCAGTCACTGGAGTAAGAGCTAGTGATGCTGAGGAGTTTTGTAAGTGGCTGACTCAACATGACTCTGCACTAGGATTTAAATACAGACTGCCAACATTAACAGAAGTACAAAACTGCCCAGTAGAAGTAGAAAACGACCCAGTGAATGGAACGCAAATTGGATGCTGGTGCAAGAATGGAGAAAATAAGGTAATTGCGGGAATAGAATATAGTCAATGGCAAGTTTGGCAAGACCAAGTCTGGGTAAACAATTTAGCTCACGTCGATAACCATACCCCTGCATATGCCCGTAGCTCTGCCCGTGCGATCAATTTTAACAGTATCTTTGATGGGGATCTTGCCAGTGTTCTTTCCAGCAACTTTACTTTTGCTGAAGATCTTACCAGTGCCCTTAACTTTGCCTATGTCCTTACTCTTGCCCGTATCGTTATTAGTGGTGGTATCCATATTTGTGATCTTGTAGTTGACTTTCTCCGTGCCTCTGTTGGTAATCTTGTTAATATCCTTTTTGCTAGGCTTGTTAGGGATGAACAACGTATGCGTGATCTTGTTCATAGCTTGGGCTACGATCTTGTCCGTACCATTGCCAATGACCGAAGGCTTGCCCGTCAAAGTGATCTTAACCTTGCCCGTGTCCTTGCCCATACTCGTGTCCTTGTCCGTGACCGTGTTCGTGTCCGTGCTCATGACCTTGACCTTGCCTGTGACCTTGCCCGTGACCGTGACCTTACCTTTGCTCGTAATCTTACCCTTACCCCTATCCGCTCCTACTTGCTTTTAATTTGTGTTCTCTGGTGCTGGTTATCAGATGTGTATGAAAAAATATCTAGAAAGCCAAGAGTATTACCATTAAGGAAATCAACTCGTAAATTTTATGACGATTTAACATCTGACTATATAAATAAAAGAAATAAAACTTTTAATTTATATGCTTTCTTTGTATTACTTGATGAGCGAAGAGCAGGGCGGATGGTAACGTGGGAGGGCATTCGGATTGTTAAGGAAAACATTTAGCAAATTTTTTAAGTATATGAACTTTTTATCCCGCCAAATAAATTATAGCAGGTTGAGAGTCAATACTTTTCAGATAAGCACTCTTAATACCCTACGACTTCCAGTTATTTTTGTATTAGGTAGTCATGCATCAATAGTATCCGTGAATTCTTCTTTTCAGAAAGTGGCACGATGGTAGTACTGAAAAATACTTTTGTTAACGAAAGCATTCCACTCTGGGAATTGCTTCTCTGTGTATCAAATTTATTCGTTAGTTCACTGCTAAAGTGGGTGTTTTAACTCACAGATCCCCTTCTTACGAATTGGCAACATCCTAACTATAATTAGACTTTTATTGTTTTCCCAACAATGGGTCATTTGTTGGCATTTACAGCGCTAAATTCTAATGTCTTCGTAGTCCTCTTCACAATAGCGAACAGGTAGTTCCTTACCTTTGACAAAGCGTTACAGTTGCTATCAGACTTAAGCTGGTTACTGTCTTCTGCGCCTAATAGCAATTCTTTGAAAGAGTAATGATTTTTGATAAGGCTTAAGGACGGGGTTGGTAGGGGGATGATGGGCATCCCCTGCCCCGTAATAAAGGAAAGCAGCAAATGAAGATGAAAATCTTGCTGTGGATTCCTTTCGTTTTTAAACGGAGAATTTTTATCAGTCTTAAAGGCGATTAGTAAATCCTAGGGGTAGTAGGTGTTAGCGCATCTGCTACCCTGATTTCCTTCACTTTCATTTTTGATTATACGCTTTATTCATTAAAGTTCAATTCCTGAAATTATCAGTCAATCTCTTCTGTAGATTTTTTCATCATTTTATTTAAAACGAAATTTAAATATTGCGCCTTTGGTATCACCAATCCCCTGCACTTCGATTGAGGGAGAAGGCGCTACATCATCTTTGAAAACTACAGAGGTTTTTTACCATGTTGCATATCTTATTTCAGGAAATCCCTTCATTTGAGGTAGGTTTTGGATTCGCTGTTGAATTGTTCATCGTTATTTTTTCTATTTTATGCTGGCTTGTTACCCCTGAAGCTTCCACTCCTTCAGTTACCAGCAAGCTAGAAATTGTAGAGCAGGACGCGGACGCTACTCTAAATTGTTCCGATTCGTTAAGCTTTGCGGAGGAATCTTTAGCTGACTTTGGTAAACATCATCTGGGGTCTATCAATGAAGTGGTTGAAAGTTTGAGTTTGAAAGAAGCCCGAAAAGTCGTTTCAAGGCTTAAAGATTTAAAGGTTATCAGTCCCGATATTAAGTTAAGCAGTAAAGGCATCGGGAAAGATTTTTTAATTGCACTGGTAAAGGGCAAGGTTTTTCAATGGCGCGAAACTATCGCCTCCACTCTGACCGAAGTTTTAGGAAGAACAATAGCATGAAGGATTATGTATTGTGCCTATTGTTCGATGATGGTTGCGTTGAAAAACATTGAAGACAATCATCCTTTACTTATCGCTGCAAAAGAGCATTTAGAGTTAGCCATTGTATACGCCAAGCAGTACCACGAAAAGCAATCTAGTATCTATTGGCAGACAACAAAGGTAGCGACAAAGAAAACTCTTAAACAGAAATTGAGAACTTTAGCTTTTGATGCTTACACCGCATTTTTAAAGGCTACTGATTATCTCAATGCTTATGTCGATGAAGTGCAAACACATCAACCCATTCCCCCTGTTCCGCAATGGTGGGATGAAATGTTGATTAGCCTAACGCTTGCTGATGATTCTTTCCATAAAGAACATAAGCAAGAGATTTCAAGCAAACAGTTAAGCGTTTTTGAATAACACTAAATACCCTAGAGATTATCCAGGTCGAAGAGTGCCAGACATGCACACTATGCCTTCTGCCTGGATTCTCTAGCGGTATCCGCCACATTATAAGGTTAAAATAAGTAACTTTTAATGTACGCCCAAGTCGGGCAAGGCTTTAACCCATAGAATAAAAGAGGTTGTATCTTTCCCCTCTTTTATGAGTGAACATGCAGAGCGACAGCAACAAACAGCCCAATTTATTGCTGATGATGTTCTCGATAACCAAAAACGAAGAGAACAAGCTGAACATAAAAAGGAAGCGGCAAAGCAGACTTATGAAGGTATCAGTAAGGGAAATTTACCCCATACCGTAACACCTCAACAGGAATATGATACACTTTATAAATATCATTTGGGAGAGGAGTTAAAAAACGGAAAAGGAAAGGATTTAGAGAGAGATACTGATGCGAAGATTGCTCAGAAAATTTTCGATGGCACACAGGGAAAAGCTGATTTCAATCATGTACGGGAAGCTATTAAGGAACATTCCTCATTAGCGGCGACAATGCCAGAACAGAAAAAGCATGAATACGCCAGCGCCGCTACGACCAAGGGATTAGAAAATCATTTGAAAAATATTCCAAGAGAAGAAAAGACACGGGTACAATCACATCATCAACCTGATAACCGCTTGTCACAAGAAGAATTGTACGCTTTACAAAGACACAGAGAAAGGGAGTAATTAAAACCCCTCTTTCCCCAGAGAGGTTTACTATAAAAATTTTATTTATTTTCTACATTTTTTAAGGATTGAAAAATCCGGTTAAAACTTTCTTCGGTTGGCTGATGGAGAGTAACATTTTGCCGTTCATCAAATGATACAGATATGGTGGAAAATCCGCCCGGTTCTCCTGATGACTCAAAAAATTTATCTAATGATGTCACTTCCCCATATCTTTCTATATGGTCTTGTATTGGGTCATTACTGTTAACCGTTTCGCTGATATTATTTTGTTGCATCCAGCCTTGACGCTCTGATTGTTCTTGTTCGCGGTTCTTATTAAATTTTCCTAAAAATATATTGAAATTTTTTTCGCTCCGCTTCTCTTCAAAATTGATAGCATCTTCTTTATCCATAGCCGCCCCACGATACTTTAAAAATTTAATAAATATTACGATGATGTTTTAATACGCACCAGTTCAAAATGTAGCGTTAGTATAAAGTATCACGCTGACAAGAGAAAGGCGGAAGCCAGGGTGAAACTGGCTTCCAGGAAAGAGGTTAAGTAACGGTTGGCATTCTCTCTGTATCGGCAGTTTGAAACCCTTTATAGCCGTACTTTTGCGCCAGTTCGGTCAAGCTCCCTTTTGATTTTTTCGATTTCTTCCAGCCTTGGGGTTTGTAATACCAGACTTTTCTTTCACTGTGCCATTGCAGACCAGCCGCTTTGAGGGCTTCCCGGTTGGGTTTGGTGTCACCGGATACCCATATCCAATAGCCAATCAAAGCAATATTGAGGGAGCGAAGCTTGAGCAGTTCCAGCAGTTTATCCATCAACTCATTTTCAACATCGGCTTTATAGTGGTAGGTTCTTTCGTCTCCCTCTGCCGTCTGGCTGGTTTTCCCCTCACACGCTTTCAGGGCTTCGTGATACTGGCGGTTAATCTCTTTCATCACCTCTTCATTGCCGCCCCGGTCGGGGTGATGTTGCATGGCAAGGTTACGGTATAGGGTTTTAATATCTTCAACAGTGTTTGTACTGGCAAAGTAGTTGGTCATTTGTGTTTACTCCTCTTGGGTTAGGGTTCAGGTCGTTCCTGAACCTCTGTCCCTCCGGCGAGGAGTGGGGGTAGCAAGGGCAAGCCCTGAAAAAGCCGAGGGGTATCACCCACGTTGCAGCCTTAGCGAAACGTGGGGATACGGCTTTTTCACCGAAGGCTTGGGGCTTGACGGCGCGAGGGGCAACCGTCCCTTAGTTCTTCAAGGACTGGCAGCGCTCTATCAGCCTCTTGTATTCCTGTTGTCTGACGTAATGCCCTTGAACACTTTCTCCTGCTCGTTCCCCAACATCAGGGGAAGGGTCGGCAAGATTAATGGCGGCACATTGTTTTTCAAGACTCATCGGGTTGTTGATGACGAGCATGACCCCAAAACTAGCAATAACTCCCACGATGAACAGCCATACCCACTGGTCGGTCAGCCATTTTTTCACGGTCTTTACTCCCTGTTACAAAGCAGCGCTCTGCCGTCCGGTGAGCGACTACCTAATCTCGCTTCCCTCTGATTCTTCAAAGAATTGGTTAAGGTCGATGCCGCCGTTTTTCTCCTGCAAATGCCGGATACCTAAACGCTTGTAGTCGTCGTCCTCCCATATATCCAATTCCTGATAGCGTTTTGGCATGGGGTCAAAGTTCTTACTCTGCCCTAGCGGTGTGAGCGATTTAACAATGTCGGCATGGTAGGTACACCACCAGTTCACATGTCCGTAATAGAAGCCTTTTAACCCTTTCCCCAAATCAGGACGGAAGGCGGGAATAGCAGTCAACTCGCCAGGGTCAACCACATATTCTTCAAAATACTGCTCTTGGAAACTGTGCTGGTCGGGTTGGTTCCAACTGCTGCTAACACTGCTGGTGTAGCGCATCCCGTACCACTTACCGATAATTCCGGCAATCCACTTGGCGGTTTCTTCCTCCCGCAAGCGCAAGGCGGCAATATGGTTAAATTGCCCCAGAAACGCCACTGCCAGATTTTCCCCAAAGTTATGCTCCAGGTGCTTTTTAGACTGAAAGCCGATGACGAGCGACACGCCTTTGCTGCGTCCCTGTTCAGCCAGGTTAATCAACGGCACCATGTTACCCAAGCTACTTAACTCATCAAAAATAAGATAGCTTTCGGGGTAGGACGTTTCCGGCTTCTCCAGTAGTAATTGTGACAGGCGGGTAATGATGACCCGGTTAATTTCCCGCATCTGCACAAATGCGGTTTCTGACTTGCCTAAGAGAATGATTTTGCTCTCTTCTGTCCATTCCGTAAGGCTGTAGGGCTTGCGACCATACACCGTTTCGGCTTTATGCCACAACGCTGCAATCGGTTCGTATTTTTCGATGTTGGTTAACAAGGTTGCCATGATGTTATCGGCGGTCTTGTCGGTGCCGAAGGTCTGGCGGTAATGGTTCAGCCGGGGTTCATCATCAATCATCTTGAGGATAAGGACACGCGATCGCAAAGCAAACAGTAAATCCCGAAACGTCCATTTGTGCGGCGCGGTGCGATTGAGGTAACGGACAACCGCTTTAATCGCAATGATGGTTGCACTGCGCCAGAAATCATCATCCCCTTTTCCCCCTTCTTTCTCTGGCACAAGAATATTAGCCAAAGTTTCCGCATCGGTGGCGGTTTCCATATCTTTAGAAATCCACCAGGGACGGCAACGCACGTCAAAAGGGTTCATGACGATAATATCTTTAGTCTGAAAACCCATCCCTTCCAAAATTGAGTAAAACTCGATTTTTGGGTCATAAAGTACCGCACGTTTGTTACAGTGCAGCTGCCCGATACCTGTGAGGGCATCTTGCATAAAAAGCCGAATAGAAACGGTTTTACCACTGCCAACAGTGCCGCAATACGCGATATGGGTTACAGCTTCACGGGTTGGTATCTGCACCCCGCCAAACTCAAGACCCTTATCGGTTTTCGGGCGGGATTTATCGTAATAGGTGCGGGACTGCTGCAACGTTGAAATTTTACCGCCGCGCAGGTGGATGGTATCGTCTCCTAAATCTTTGGTGTTTCTGTCCAAAAAGAAAGCCCCTATCGCGGTCATCGTCAAACCGCTGATATAGCCCGTGAACAGGCAGAACAGACCGCCAAGGAACAGCAAGCCACCAAACCAAAGCCAGAAATTGACATGCGTCCGTTCGCTTGCCAAAAACCGCAAATACAGCTTGCAGCCAACGTAAAACAAATACGGGGTAGCCAGGAAGGTCAAGCCGATGCCCGTCAAAGCACCAGGGGCAAAACCAATCCATTGATTCCAGCAAAAGAGCGCCGCCGCGATCGCCAGCCAACGCACCCATGCCTGAGTGAAAGCATTAGCAATAGTATCCATAAAACTTAATCAGGGTCGATGAGGGTTGGGTTATAGTCAGCGGCTTGGCTATTGACAGCTTCGGGAACAGCCTGTTGCTGCAAGGTTTGTTGTGCTTCTGGGGTGGCTGGCGTAAGCCAGAAGAACAGCGCCAAGAATGGCGCGATACAGCCGACGATAAACGTTACTTTATTGGGTTTTGCCAGATGCCACCAGACAAGGCGAAGGAGGCTAAGGGAAGAGGTATTGGGGTTCAGCCCTTGCGGGCGCTTGATTTTTGCTGCATCAAGCACTTTGAACAGAACAAATTTAACGGGCACAGTGAGCGCGTGTAACACGCTCATAATTTCAAAGCCTAACCAGCGGGCAATCTGTGCCAGAATCAGCCGAATAAAGGTTTCGATGGCAAGCAGAATACAGGCTACATAAAAGCTGAAGAAGCTCAGGACAAGCCAACCGAGTGTTGACAGGAAGAGGAAGCCATACTGCTTGAAACGGTCAAGCGCTATTTCCTTGTCCATAAGACGAACGGAGAATTTTCTCCGTATTTTGGGTAATTCTTTTATCTTTGTGGGAGAGTTCCAACAAAACTGTTACGGTTACTACAGAAATTTGAAGAAAACTGCCAATATCGCAGAGATTGCCCGGATTAAAGGTTAATTTTTATTACTTTGCTCCGGTTCAGTTGTGCTACTTGCTGTATCGTTCTTCTTACACGCAAAAGCTCCGCTTTCTCCCTTACAATGGACTGTTAAAGAGAGCTACCTGAAGCGTATGGCTGAACTCATTCTTGTGAGCGGTGAAAAAGGTGGCACCGGAAAAAGTTTCGTGTGTCGCGCTATCGTGCAATGGCATTTTGATAATAAAGTTCCCTTTACCACGTTTGATACAGACCGCTCTAACCCAGACATCAAGCGGTGTTATGGTCGGGTTGCTGATGTCAACCTGGGGATTTTTGGTGAGGGGCAACGGTATGAAGATACCGCGAATGCCATCTTCAACGCAGCCATAAAACAGCGCACCATTGTCAATCTACCAGCCCAAGTGTTTATCCCGGTTAAAACCTGGGTTGAACAAAATGACCTGTTTGAAATTGCCGAAGAAACAGGAGTCACTTTTACCATTTGGTTTGTGTCTGATTGCGGACACGACAGCTTAACCCTTCTGCGGAAATCCTTAGAGTATTTCAAGCTAAATGCACAACACGTTGTTGTGAAAAATTACGGGAAAACCGATGATTGGCAAGCCTATGAGCAGGATGTAACGCTGCATGAATTGATACAGACCTATCAAGCAAAGGTCATAGACTTTCCTAAATTTATCGGTTCCGTGGTTCGCAATCGGATTGATGAATTGAGCTTACCTTTTGGTGAAGCACTCACCCATGAAGCGTTTGACGTTATCGAACGGCAACGGGTGCGGAAGTTCCTTCGGGAAGCCTACGCCGCGTTTGAAGCTGCGGGGGTGTTTAATGCAGACTAATGGTAAAAATGCAGACCTCCTTGACCGCGCTCTCCGTGACCTTACGCCAGAGCAACGGGCGCGAACCTTAGATATGGTGCTGCGGCTGGGCATTGACCGGGATGACCCGCTGTTTTTGATAACGCTGGCGATTGGACAACTGAAAACCCTCATCGAGGATGCACCCCAAGAATGGAAGAGTACCTTGACCTTATTTACCAACTTTCTGGAAGAATGGAGCAGAAACAACCTGAAAATGTTCGAGAGCGCGGCGCGGCAAGCGGAAGCGACGGAATCGGTTTCGGCTGTCTCGAAGGAGCTAATCAGTGTCTTAACCGTATTAACCAGGCTACTGACCGAACAATCACAAACACCGCAGAGTTACAGGCACGACTTCGAGAGTTTAAGGAACAGGTTAGAGGACTTGCAGAACGCCCTCACCCATCGCCTGAACGCTATCACGGAGATTTTAGGAACCCAGAAATCCGCAAGGAGTATGAGCAGTACCTTGACCGGACTGAACAACGGCAGCGGGATAGGGAGCTTGAGCGTTAAGTGGTTGCTGGTCGGGTTATTGGTGGTCACAGGAGGCGCTTGGTGTGTGCTGTGGCAGGAGCAACAGCGCAACGCCCAAACCCTGCAATGGTTGCTGATAAAAGCCAATCGGCAAGAGTGTTTAGCGGGGGTGGTTAGCAAGATTTCGCCCCAATGTCGTCAGTTTCAAAAGTAATTTGTACAAATTAGCGTTCATGTTCATCATCAAAGCCGCGCTCGTCCCGGTCTTCCGGTCGGCGCGGCTTACGTCGTTCCCGGTCGCGGTACTCCTGCCACTGCCTAAGCAGTTCGCGGGTGTCTTCGTCTAACTCTTCGACAGGTGGCGGTGGTTCGTTTTGGTTGGCGGCAGGGGTGGCTTGCTCGGCGGCAAATCTTCCTACGTTTTTCGTCGTTTCCTTGATGGGTTGCTGGTCGTTTTGTTCTACCTCACGCGGGCGCGGCTCCTCCTTTTCTGCCTGGGCTAACTCTTGTTTCAGGGTGGCAAGTTCCTGATTCAAGCGGTGCAGCTCGTCATTTTGTTTTGCGACTTCAGGCTTAGAGTATTTCTGCGGGTTCTGCTCGTGCTTTTTCCGCATCTGGCTAACTGCCATAGATTCACTGATAGGGGCGCGGTCGGTGATGCCCCGTGTCTCCAAACTCTCGGTCGTTATCCGTATGGTATACCCTTCCCGCTCTAGCACCTTATTCGCAATATCCATGTAGGATTTTCGCCACTGTTTCAGCGCGTCTTTCTGGTCAAGACTGCGGTCTTTATGTTTGCTGAACCTTTCCCCCGCTAGGGGTCGGGTAGTAATCATGATATGGCAGTGGGGGTTGTGTGCTTCTCGCCCGATAAAATTGTGACAAGCGAGGTCGGCAACAATCCCTTTCGCGGTGAAGTTCTCCCGCACAAAAGAACGCATTATCTCTATCTTGTGTTCGTGGCGAATTTCAGCCGGAAGCGAAATGGTAAACTCACGACAAACACGGGCATCAAAGCGCTTTTCGGCGGCTTCTACTTTGTTCCAAAGTTGTTCGCGGTTTTTAGCCCAATCCGGCGCACCATCGGGGGCGATAATTTCAGTATGATAAATGGATTGTTTGCGGGTGTAGTCCCAGGTCGTTTGATAGCGGTCATCGCGTAACTTGTCACCTGCGCGATATGCTGCCATTGAAACAGCACTTTTCGGTTTCCCGTTATTGTTGCTTCGGGAAATGGGTTTAGCGCTGAAGTGCATATTGCGTTGTTCCATTTCCTAGCACCTGGGGCGAGGGGTAAAGGGGTGTCCAGAGGGCTTGCCCTTTGGCGGGGTTCGTCCAGTGGGGCAGCGCCCCAAGGCTGGCACGATTTGCAAACGGTCGCCGAAGGCGATAAAATTAGCATAAATGCCAACGGCTATTTATGCAATTTTAAGTTTGCGTAATCGTGCCCTTCAATCGCCAGGGGGGCTACGGAGGTCGTCGGCTAACAGCGGGTATGCGGCAAAACGCGCTTGCCGCTGGCGCGGAGCTAGTCGGGATAAATCGAAACAAGCCGCATTCGTTCAGAGGCACAACTACGGCGATAATAGAAGCGTAGGAGGTCTGAGGATGCAGAACCATGTCAAGCAAGAAGGAGAAACCCACAGCGGCAGCATTACGCGCACAGATAGAAAAGTTGCAAGAGGAGATAAAAACCAAGGCGAAAGCCTTACGCGAGGAAGAGCGGCGGCTTGAGACGAGAAAAAAAGTGTTGCTGGGGGTGGTGCTGCAAGCTTGGGTCGATGAAGGCAAGGTTAGCGAAGCAGAATTACAAGCTGGGTTAGATAAGCACCTTAAACGGAAAGATGAACGGGCATTGTTCGGACTAGACCCACTCCCTGAAGCAAAACCAGCTACCCCTACACCGTCTACCAAGAAAGCAGAAGATAAATCTGCCCCCTCCCCTCCTCCTACGACTTCTAAAAAGAAACCAAAGACTACTTCTTCTCAGCAAGAAACAAGTGAAGAGACGACAGAGAAGAAAACCCAGTTACGGGAAGCCAAGCAAGAGACGCTGGCAGATGAATTTGAGGGCTTATCGTAAAAACGGGAGAAAATTCTTTTTTCGTTGTACAACGAAAAGTTTTTTATTTTATTTTTATGGATTTTTGCTAAGGGTTTAGCGCATGACGTTTTATAGAGATCACTATAGCCCTCTCTCGTATCACGCGCAACCAAGAAAACCAAACCGATGCACCATACCCAGTTTACTGTGACCAAGGCGCGGCAGTGGCTTGATACGATTCGCCCTATAACCCTTAATGCACCGCGTATTGAATGGTTACCGAAAGTGATAGGCAGTTTCCGGCGGCAACATGAATTTATCGCGGAAGAAATTATCTTGCACTGCTTTCGGGATGCCGGATGGTCAGCAGAGAAATTAGGGGGCTATACCAGGGACGGCGGTATTGATGGGATATGTGCGATTGATGAATTGTTTTTTCTGATTCAGGTCAAGCGTTACCAAGGGAATATTAATGCCCTTGATGTTGAAGCGTTCGCCCGTGTTATTGCAGATTATGCAAGGAAGCATCCCAAGGTTTCGCATGGGTTCTTTATCCATTCCGGGAAAACCGGAAAACTCGCCAAGGAAGCGGTTAACCATTACCGGGATGTTATCCTGATTTCTGGGAATCATTTTGTTGATTTTATCCTGACCCCTGCCTTGGGCTTAGAGCAAGTTTTAGAAAGGAAAATTCGCCGTGACGCTGCCGCCTAATCCCAATGCTGAACTATGGGGAAAGTATCAATATGCATTTGATTACTTTAATATCAAATTGTTTATGGGTAAGCTTCCCGCGTGTATTTTAGATTTCAACGCCAGAGGCGCTTCCCTTGGCTTTTTTAAAAAGGGAATCTGGGTCAAGGGAAGTGACGCAATTTTTCATCAAATCAGCCTTAATCCTCAGCTGTTAAAACGCGAGGATGATTTAATCTTTCAAACCCTGGTGCGGTTGATGGTGATTCTCTGGCAGCACACCGAGGGGGAACCCTCCGACACGCCCGATTATTTCAACCGGAATTTTACCGAGAAAATGGCTGCTATCGGGCTGCCCTGCGAAAAAGCCTATGGCAAGAATCTGAAACACACTATCGCCCCTGATGGGCTGTATGCCACGTTCAAACCGCAAGCCTTGCAAGAGTTTTTTCCCCTGAAAAACTTTGCTGAGTGGCGACCCACCAAAAAGACAAGGATTAAGTTTACTTGTCCCATTTGCGGGGCGGTGGCGATGGCAGCGGGGGGAGTAACGCTTACCTGTAATACAGAAAAGTGTAATGCAGAGATGGTGAAAGAGCAACTTGAAGAAATGTAAAGGGATGTGCCAGTTGTCGCACGGATACGACAGCCGAAGTGCCTTAAAATCGTTCAGTATGTAACACGTTTTGACCCTGCCGGGATGCTTAACATTCCAGAACTGGCACACCCACCCAGGCAGGGGGAAAAAGAGCAGTGCGGGGAGGGCGCTTTTGAGGGTCTAGGTCGCCACACGAGGGGTCTTGTGCGCCCTCCCCGCTGCTCTTTTAGCGCAGCGTTCCCCCTGCCCCCCTGATACGGTTGCAGAGTGTTAATTTTTAAGACTGTAACCATATTGCTGACGCTATCGAAGCAAAAATTTTAAAATGGTTGCGCGTGACTTGCAGACGCTAAAAAGTCCAAAGCAGCGATCGCATTCTCCTTATGCTGGTCAGTCACCCCTAAATACCGCTCCAAAGCCGCTAACGTTCGGTGTCCGCTGATGGACTGAATATGCTACAGGGCAAAGCCTGCATCACTCATCGTTATATTAAATTAACTGGTTCTTGGTCTTTTCCATTACATAGGGACGATGAAAATTTTGTCTATGGTCTGACCTGAGAAAGGAACTTATTCATTAGTGTATGCTTAGTTAGTAGTAGTTAATACTACATTTTCTTAAAAAGAAGCGCAAAATGTATATATCAAAGTTCCAGATTATTAACTATAAAAGCTTTTATTCATCTGAGATATTGACCCTAACGCCAGGTTTTAACGTCATTGTTGGACAAAATCATGTTGGGAAAACGTCACTCGTAGAAGCACTCAGTTTACAGTTCAACAATCATCCTCACCGTAGCCTCAAAACCCTACCAGAATCTTTCTCTTTCCTTCAAAATGAATATTCACAATGTCGTGTATATTTTGAATTAGAACTGAGGGAAAAAAAAGACCTGCTAAGAAATATAAATGACTTCTATGTTCCCTTACAAAATGACGAAGGACCATCTGAGGCATTTAAACGATTTATTGAAAAATGGGAAACTAACGAATCTTTAAAATGTATTTTTAAAAGTCAAAATAACTACTCGATGCATATAGAAAATGATTTTGAAGCTTATCCTCATCAAATGACACGTATAAAAAGAAACACGGCACTTGATGAGTTCTCAGTGACAGGTGAAGTAAGGGATTATAGTGAGCCACATAGTTATTCATCAACCCTTGGAATAAATTTAATTAACAAAATATATATTTTTAAAGCAGAGAGGCTAAATTTAGGTCAGTGTAGCACAGGAGCTAATCGAAATCTTGCTTCTAATGCAGCAAATTTAGCTGAAGTTTTAAATTTACTACAATCAAGTAATCCCCTTCGATTTAAACGCTTTAATGAACTCGTTAGTTTTATTTTTCCTCAAATTACACAAATCACAGTACCGCCTGTTGATAATAATACGGTTAAAATTTTTGTTTGGACTATTGACCCAGTTAAAGAAAGGAATGATCTAGCGGTACCTTTATCAGAAAGTGGAACAGGGATTGGGCAGGTTTTAGCAATTTTGTATGTTATTCTTACCTCTGATGAACCACGAACAATTATCATTGATGAACCACAAAGTTTTCTCCATCCTGGGGCTGTTAGAAAACTGATGGAGATTTTAAAAAGACATTCTCGGCATCAATTCATCATTACAACACACTCACCAACAGTTGTCACTGCTACAAATCCCCAAACACTTTTCCTTATTCGCAATGAGGAATCTGAGAGCCTCATAGAACCTATTAATGTATCAGAAACTAATGAAATAAGGCGTTTCCTACTGGAAATTGGAGCGCGGTTATCTGATGTTTTTGGGGCAGACAATATTCTTTGGGTTGAAGGGCGTACAGAGGAGTTATGTTTTCCGTTAATCGTTGAAAAAGTACTCGAAACCCCTCTTATGGATATACAAATTATCGGAGTACAACATACAGGTGACTTTGAAAGTAAGCGTTCAAAAACTATTTTTGAAATTTATGAACGCTTGAGTAAAGGAAAGGGGCTTTTACCACCTGCCATTGGTTTTATATTTGACAAGGAAAGCCGCACTGAGACGGAAATGGCTGACCTGATACGGCTAAGTAAAGGTAAAATAAAGTTTTTAAAACGGACAATGTATGAAAACTATCTATTAAATCCACAGGCTATTAGTACGGTTATTTCTCAAGTTGATTTAACTGATTCATTAGAAATAAAAGCCATTACACCAGAAGTTGTAGAACAGTGGATAAAAGATAACGGGTGTAGAAAAAAGTATATTGATGAGAAAATCAGCGCTACTCCAAATCAACAAAAATGGTTAGAACATGTTCATGGTGCCAAGCTGCTAGAAGATATTTTTAGCAACTTGTCTGATAACCGTGTGTGCTTTGATAAAGTTAAACATGGTGTTTTACTTACAGACTGGATTATAAAAAATGCCCCCTCTGAATTGAGCGAAGTTTCTGAACTAATTCAAAAGCTATTTAATTCATAGCAGGATTTTAAAACATCGATTAAGCAATTAGGATAATTAAGCAGTTGGTCGGCAACTCCCTTAACCATGTTTCTTGTTAAAGCGCTGCTACGCAGCAATAGGCAGGGAATTCGGAATAACTAGGTTTAAAACGGGGGTGAAGCTGTCTCAAAATTCAGGGCAGCGATCGCATTCTCCTTATGCTGGTCAGTCACCCCTAAATACCGCTCCAAAGCCGCTAACGTCCGGTGTCCGCTGATGGACTGGATGTGTCGCAACGGTATCCCCGCATCACTCATTGCCGTCAAACACGTTCGCCTGAAGGAATGCGTACTATATCCCCCCTCCTCCAGCCCGACCCGCTGCAACGCTTGCCGCAAGAGTTTATCCGCACTGGCTTCGTGAATGTGGTTCAGTCCATGTCTGCCGGGGAAAAGATGCGGGTTTTTGCCCCTGGCTTTAATCGTGGGGATATAGATTTCTAGGTACTCCCGCAAAATGGGGTGTATCTGAATCTCGCGTGTATCCTTCCCCCCTTTGGTGTTGTAGCTGCGGATTATCAACTTCGGTCTGACCCCTCTGGGGCTGACGACATCGCCTTTTAACAAGGTGCAAGCTTCGTATATCCTGGCTCCGGTATAAAGACAGACACCGAATAGAGCGCGATCGCGTGGCTTGACAAAAGCGACGTTGAACAGCAAGGATATTTCTTCAGGCTTGAGAATTTCGGCTTGACCGAAACCGTTGATTTTCACACCTAATAGATTTCACTGGCAAAGTACACTTTCCTAGCCTACCAGCCCATGCGCCCCATTTTCCGTGGGAATGCCTCAAACTTCAGAAAGGCTTATCAATGGGTTTGTGGTCGATTCATAAGTCTTGCTTAACTTCCGTCTGGGAAAAATGGGCTTTCTAGGGTGTAACCTCAAGCCTTACGATGACTTCTTTAAGTGTATGATTAAATCATACACTGTGCTAAACTGGCTTTAAGCAGGAGAATCCTTTATGAGAACGACACAGGCACTTACTATCACCTTGCCTCATGACATGCTGGAGATGGTCAAGGCTAAAGTCACTTCTGGCGAGTATGCCACGGAGAGCGAAGTTATCCGTGACGGTCTGCGTACCCTCCAGGCGCGTGACGCGGCTGTTGAAAAGTGGCTGCGGGAAGAAGTTGTTAAAAGTTATGACGAGTGTGAAGCTAATACATCGCTGGGCGTTCCCGCAGAACAAGTTTTAGCGCGTATCCGCTCACAGTACCGTCAACGCATCACCACAGAGCAACCCTAGATGAAACAATACAGGGTTGTTTTCTCGCCACGGGCAGAAGTACAACTCGGCAACCTTTCGCCTATATTGCCGAACGTGGCGGGGAAGACCGCGCAGAACGTTTTATCAATGACATTATTGAGTTTTGTGAAGGTCTTTCTACGTTCCCAGAACGGGGCACGAAACGGGATGACCTGCGGAAAAATTTACGAACAATCGGGTATGAGAGACGCGCCACCATCGCCTTTGCCGTACAGGATGACCGCGTAATAATCCACGGCGTTTTTTACGGCGGTCAGGATTATGATGCTGTTTTGCAGGAAGATGAGGCAGAGCCGTAGATAAAGGACGGTTTAGTTTTTGGGTGAAACTCGGTAAAAGCCGTATCTATTTTTTTTCAAATAAATACCTAGTAAAATTGAGTATATACTCAATTTTACTAGGTATCTTGTCCAGATAGGCATTAGAGTTTTTTCAAAACGTTATACAAGTGTTACGAGTTGCACAAATCGTGCAACAATTATGTTAGTTAACCAAGAATTGCTATGGCTAAACATGTCTCTTTTCGGTTACCGGATGATGTTTTACAAGCTATCGATGCTGAGGCAGAAAAAACCGGTGAACACAGGACAACGATTGCGGTGAGACTTTTCCGCGCTGGATTGGGACTAAAACCGAACGAGTTTAGCAAGCCGACTAATGCGGCTCTCAAATTGACGATATCAGAAATGATTGCACCTTTGGAACAACGTATAAAAGAACTAGAACATCAACTAATCAAATAATTCAAGTCCCTAATAAAGTAAAAGCTTTGTAGTTAATAAGTAGTCACTCACTATAAAGAGAATTGTTTATCCGCCCATTTAATAAATTTGTAAAAACAGATAAATAATTAATAAAAATTTAATTAATAAAATATATGACTGATTTCATAGTTCGGGTAGTTAATGAAAATAATAAACATATTCAAGGGGCTATGGTCTCTCTAGAAATTGGAGGTACTCCAACTGTTGATTATACTGATAAATATGGAGTTTCTAGATTTTCTGTTAACTTTAGTAACCAGATAAATATTAATGGACGTGTAAGAGTAGATGCAAATGGTTACGAAACAGATAGCCGTTATATTACATTATCTTTTAATAATGTAAAAACTGAAGAATTTCGACTAAGAGAAGCTGCTACCCGTACACCGCAACTATCCCCTGGAAAAATATCTATATATGTAGCCATTATAGGTGCAGCAGCGGCAATTTTGGGAGCTTATATAAGCGCTGGCTTACCCCCTTTTCAAAAGGTTCCTTCACAAGGACCACCTTCACCCACGCAAAAACCTATCACCCCTGCTACAACAAAATCCCCATTATCCACAGTATTCTCTATTCCTTCATCGCCTTCTAAAGTTGCAGAAGATTCCGCTTCTTTCTTCTCTGAAGCTAAATGCAAGTGGTTTAGTTCTGACACGGTTAATAGTTATTTTGTTGATACTTCTCTTAGAAATGAAAAGCCTGTGGATGTTTCCGTTAAGCATCAAATTTATACATCCACAGTGTATATGTTCACATATCCAACCAATTCAATAACGGTAACATGCCAGACCGATGCTGAAAAGTTTAGTAAGCTGAAATTAGCTATGGGCATACCGGACGATGGGATTGGCAGTAAACCAGTTATGACTGTTAAAGTTTACCAAGGAGGTACGTTAAGACAACCCTTATATAAAGATATAGTACCGGGAACATTAATAGATACAACTATTAATTTACAGAAAAACAATTCTGGTCAAGATAACATTGCTATTGAACTATTGTGTCAAAGAAGCAATAAAACTTGTGATATTTATTTTTTCGAGCCGCAACTCTTATAACTACTATGACTTTGTTTCCACTAAAATTTTTATGGTTGCACCTTCTACCAATAATGAGAGTATGATATAGGTTTACTATGGCTCTCGCCCTCATTACCATATTGTAAATGGATGAGAACGAGAGATAATCAATCCTATTGTTGAGGATTGATAATTATTCTGTGGCAGTTGCCCTCAGAATCTTTTTCTAAACTTTTTTCAACGACAAAAGGCTCTCCGCCTTTTGAAACAACTGTTCCTTTTTGGGGGCAGCCTTTTATTTCATCATACACTTCTACTCTAGGTAAAGCAGAACAAGCAGCCAATAAAACAATCACCGAAAAGCTTGTAAAAAGACGAAGCATTTTGACCTCGTACACAAAATAGAGTTAACGAGGCACTTTAAATAAATTTACTTATTTTTAGCTATTACCTGTATCACAGCTATTTAAGAATTAATTTTCTTTTCTAATGTTTTAAATTTTCGCTGCTCGCCTAGTTGTTTACGCTGATGGTAACGCTTTTTAGCTTCCTTCAATATTTCCTGCATTAATTCTTGATTTTGAGAACAAGCTAAAAAAGCAGCTTCTATAAAATTGTCTCTAGTAATTTTTTCAGTGTTGCAAAAGGTATCTAATTTAGTGTCAATATCTTCATCAAGGCGGATAGTTCGGCGGACAGTCTGCGGTAAATCTGCTTGCTGTTCTTGAGGGATAATGCTGGCGTTGTCTTTTGTTGTTTCAGGAATAGGTAAGTTTTTTTCTTCCTCATTTATAGAATGACTACTTTTAGTAATTTCGTCATTTAACTTTTCAGGATTTTCTTTTTTAGCTAAAGACGTATCTCTGGCTGGCACGGTGGGACGCGCTTTGTTCTTTAAGCGGTCAAAAACATCAGACATTTTTCTGTAAACCCTCAATAATTTGTTGGAAGGGAGCTTCGAGTTGTCCAAAGCCGAGAGAGGACAGGGTTACGCCCTTGTCGATGGCTTTTTTGAATTGTTCCGATTCTGGAATGGATGGCAGTACGGGAATGGTTTCGGCGATTGTTCGCATCGTCTCGATGCTGGCTTTGCTTTGAGCCGCCTGGTTGTTCCCAACCCACTTATCCCTAAAGGGTAAAATGCCTAGTATCTTTCCGGCAAAAGCATCAATTTCTTTCAGTTCTTCAATCAAGCCAAGGGTACGGATGAGAGAGTTAACTCCCTTAGAACTTGCCTCCGCCGGAATGACAACATAATCTGCTGCCCCCGCTGTCGTTAGGCAGATTTGCGATCGCTGAGGCGGCGCATCAATGATGCAGTAGTGGAAGACATCAGCAACTTCTTTTAACCGCTTACTGAGGACAATCGCCCCCATGCCGCTACTGGATAAGAAGTCTTGGGCTTTATCCAGTCCATCATCGGCAGGAATCAGCCATAAATTTTCCCCCACTTCGTAAATACCATCTTCTGTACTAACTTGTTTTTTAAGCACTTCTAAAAGCGTAGGCTGATTTTCCTGCACTTCATGCCCCAGGTAAAAAGTGAGGTTGGCTTGGGGGTCAGCATCCACCATCAGCACTCGTTGCTCTGCCTGGGCAAGCATTCGCCCTAGAAAGACAGAAGCCGTTGTTTTGCCCTGACCGCCGGAAAGGGACGTACACGTAATGGTTAACATTATTTGCTCTATAGTTTTTTTGCGGTTATGGCTTTAGAGAATAAATTAGTCAATATTATATTACGTAATTATTTAACTAAGTTATTAAAGAATTTATTACAAAAGAAATTTAGTCATTACTAAATGACTAAATTTAAAAAAGTCAGTTAATTTTACGAATAATCGTGTAGAACGAAGCAAACAGGATATTTTCAGGCGGTATTGTTAGAGTTGTTGCATTCTACCAATTCTTATGCACGCTCGCCGCTTCTGGCAGTCGATGCTTTCTGTCACTGCTGCTACCATTTTGATTGGTCAACAAATTTTAGTTAAAACCGCAGTAGCGCAAGCTCAAGATAATCTAAACGGCATCCCCATACTATCACCGCCCTATCCCCCTGTTACCGCTGCTACATGGGAAGGATACACTGAGACGAATTTTGAATCAGTTTTTCCCGATGGAGAAACTGCTTGTAACAGCTTTAAAACGTTATTTGATGTTCCAGTAACTCTTGAGGGAACAAAATTAGAATATTTTGAAGCAGGAGGTAGAGAGGGAGAAGTTCATCAAAACAGGTGCTATTTAAAAGCACTTATTGATGGTCAATATTTCAATTATGAGAAATATGCATCAAGGGTTAACTGCCCTATTATTGGTCTTCCAGAGCGATACATTTATACTGGGGGTACTAATGGAAAATGTATATTAACTTCGATACTTGAATGGGACCCAATACTACAGGCATCTTATTCTGGTAAACCGCTTGAAGGCACAAATGTTACTAATCAAACTTGGATACCTTTGATTACTTCTTTGGGGCTTGAAGAAGCAGTAAAAGCTGTTGCAGGACTAATAATATTAGGGGCTTATGTTAAAGAATATCCTCCCCAATTTCTTTCTGAATCATCAGAAGAAAAACAACAGCCTAAAGAGGAAGACCTAGCTAAACCTTGGGGTGGTTTAATAAAAGATGCAACGAAGACATCTAAGCCTAATGCACCAGAAGATGTATGGGATAAACCAGGACAACCTGGTCTAGATGAAGCAAATAAAGATTTTGATAGTTTAAATCCTAGTGGTGTGAAAGATATTGATACTTCTTACGGTCGCGGAAGACAAGGAACATTACCTAATGATACTTCTGTTTCTGTACGTCCGGGTAGTTCATCATCAAGTAATAACCGCCCAACGATACAAATTAACCCTCCTAGAGGACAAGGAAAACCTCAAAAAATAAGGTATTAATAAGATGAAAATGGAAGTTCCTTACATCAATAATAGTTGGATTTTAGAATGTATGCCTGATTCTACAGAGCCACTAAAACTTATTAAAATCGATTACATTAAAGAGAAAAGCTTTTATTCAGCCTCTTTAGGATATGAAGTTCAACAAAGCGAAATTGAGAAACTTTGTAACTTTTTACGTAAAGAAAATATTGATTGCATATACATGTCAACGATGAACCCTCCTAAAGAAAAAACTTTTCGCCTTAATGTAAATTCAGAAAAATTTGTTGATGATTTTTATGAAATCTATGACGATTTGGATATAAAATGGCTTGGTTGGTTACTGTTCGATGACCAACGCAATGTCCTTATGTTCACTGATTCAGATTATTATCATGTATGGGTTGGCTCTAAAGAATTTGTTCAATCTGTTTTACCGGAACCCATTACCATAGAAAAGGTTTTTGAAAACTTTAAGGAATACATGAGATGTCATCATCTCGATAGTAGCTTATTTTATAATTATCTTTTAAAAAATTATGTATAAAATTTATATTTAATTATTTTATTTATGAAGTAATAGTCACAGTTATGCTTATTGTAACCCTGAGTGAAGCCGCTACACTAAAGCAAAACTTCTATCGTTAGGGCTATCAAGGACGGCTAAAAGCATTACTTTACAACTTCTAATATTTTATGGAATAAGAATTCAAGCTGATAATAATTTCAAATATAATCTATGTTTTCGAGGAAATTAACGCTTAATTTTATCGACTAAAAGCGCTTTAAATTTGAAATGTGTTATCTAACAATCGAGAGGATTTTTAGCTATTTACCATAAATGAAATTATGTATTCTGTTTTGGTGCAATGCGGTTAAAATTTGTTTTTATAATTTAATTAAATTACCTATAAAATAAATTCATATAGATTAATTTTAACAAACCTTTACCTTACAGATTTTTTGTAAAAAATCAATTTCCTTATTGCTCTTGGTTCATCATGCCATTACTTCCCCTCAAAGCTGTCACAATACAAGTAATCAACCAGCATCAGCAAAAGGGAAAACATGGGTCGAGCCTCAAGACGGAAAAAAGAAAAACTGTTACAAATACCGACGAAACCAGTCAGACCAAAACCAAAGGGATTCGCTCCGGTCGAACCCGATGATGATTTTGACCTCTACTTTTCAGACGATGACGATTTTCTTGAAGAACTTTATGACCCGGCAATACACAATCCTTTCATCAAATTTATTAAAAAACCGGAAAATCCAACCCTGAACCTACCTGATGACGAGTTATACGCTGCTTGCGTCTGTGATGGCGAAATAGAAGGTGACTCCATCTGGCTCCCTGCTTTCATAGGGTCACTTGATGAATGCGTGGAATGTCTTAAAACCGTCATTCTCATGAATTATGATGGACAACTTCGTGGTTTGGGATTGGAACCCGCAGCGTGGGAAGCCAAACATATGGAGAACTTTCAACATATTAAACAGCAATGTCTTGAACAGGGACGAGCGAAAATCGAAGGGTTTTGGTTCATTACCTCAAAAAAGAAAGATCCTAGTTTTTTTGAAGAACCTGCATATCTTGAAGATGAGTAAAATTACACCTTCTGTGAAAAATTAACTTTACCTATGGTTCTGAAAACGTCCCTGAACTTCTCCGGCTCTGTCCCAAGATACAGAAAATCGTTGTAGTAGCGGGGCGATTGCTGAACCGCGCCATTTTCACTGATGAAAGCGATTCTTTTATACACTTCACAGACAGCGGTGACATGTTCCTGTAGCTGCTTGTACCATTGCGCCCCGGTACGGTTCAGCAGGATGATGGCAGCGGTTATCGTGCCTGCTTGATACTCAGCGATCGCTTTTTCTAGAAACTTGCGCCCCAAGAGCCGGACTTCCGGCGATTCGTAGGGGGGATTTAAGTAAACTGACCCGCACCAAGGCTGGATCAACCCGTCGTCGTGCTTCGTATAAAAGGTACGCGCCCGAATCCAGGTTTGCGCGAGGGCATTACTGGCAGGGTCTAGGTCGATTTCTCCTAACACCTGCCTGACCAGTTCGATATAGAGGAGGGGGGTATAGTGTTCAGGGCTTGCGTCCGGGTCGCCCAGGACGTTACGCACGACAATCCCCCGCTTCTCAGCCCGTCGCATAAGGGCATCAATCCGCCGCTGGATGTCCCGAATATCCCGTTGCAGCTCGACAATTTTACGTCCCCGTGCGATCGCTTTGCGCCACTCTTTAAGGTTAGCCTCGGACACATACAAAAATGTTGAGCCATTCGGTAAATTGGGACTTCTCGAACGCACACACCAGTAAGACTTTTTCGATGTGATGCCGCTGGCGGTTCGCTTCTCGATCCACGCGCCGGGGAAATGCGCCCCGGTTGCTTGAACCGCTACAAGTTGTTTGCTTAAGGTTCTGACCCGTTTTAATAACGCTGGTAACGGTGTGATTTTAGTGGGCAAAGTCAATCCTGTTTTTTCAAAATGCCCACCAAAATAGATTGATATGGCGTTAAAAGCACGCCCTGATTTTTACATTGTTCTGATAAGAGAAGACGGCTGATAGCCCCTATTTTAAACAATGACCTTGAGGTTTTGCGGCGACCATTAAAGGGGGGTGGCAATGAAGCCTCCTCAAACTCTCCTTGCCAGAATGCT
>NZ_JBPAOH010000072.1:0-36980 GCF_050875635.1 Tolypothrix sp. VBCCA 56010 | reverse complement strand
GCCTGTAGCCACATCCCAGAGTTTGATGGTGTTGTCATCACTGCCAGAAGCCAAGGTTTTGCCATCGGGGCTAAAAGCGACGCTCCTGACCGAGTTGCTATGCTCTTGCAAGCGGTTGCGTTCTTTGACATTATAAACAGCGTTGAGCAACGTAGCTACAACTTGTACAGGAGGATTATCTTTTGAGCGCAGTGGTTTTGCAGAACGTAAAGCTTCGATGAGGGCATCAAAGTTTTTGCCTTGATTGAAAAGTTCATTGGAATAATTAGCCAGAGCCTCAATTTGACCAAGCTGATTTTTTTGTGCTTGCTGCAATTGCCAAAAGCCAAAGCCAGCCAACATCAAAGCACCGACAAAACCACCAGTCAAGCCAAAAATAGTTTGTTGCCGTCTGCGTTTCTCTTGCTGCTTCTCCCTATCCCGTTGTTGTCCGCTAACTTGAATAAAATCTCGCTCTTCCTGCGTCATTTCCTCCGCACGGTTGTGCAACCAATCTTCTCCCACAGTCAACGGCACACCACGCAACAAAGCCCCAGAATCATGGTTGCTATTTTTCCATTCTCGTAATCCTACCTTTAACCTTTCTTGCCAAGTGCGAAACTGACGGTTAGCATTCATCCACTCTCGCAAAGTTCCCCATTCCCGAATCAGTGCTTCATGCACCACCTCTACCGTATCTTCTGCGAAAGAAACCTCCCCTGCTTCCCCTGCTTCCCCTGCCTCCCCTGCCTTCCCTCCCCCCGTCACCACCAACCGCGCTTGATATCCCGCTAAATAACTCACCAAGCCCCAATTATCTTCCCCAACCTCCGCACGAGTCGCGATGCGTCGAGTATCCTCGGTTCCCTCCCCAGGACGCACTAATTGCACAAAAATTCGCTGTGCCTGTTTTTGCTGTGTTTCACTAAGTTGTTGATAAACTTGTTCTGCATGATTAGCGATCGCCTTCTTAACTCCGCCAATTTCATCGTATGCTTTGTGAGTTAACACCCGATTTTCTTGCTTTTCCCACAGTCGAGTTAAAGCAAATTCCAACAAAGGCAAATTACCCGGTTCTTGTCCCACATCATCCAAAATTCGTTGCGTCAGTTGCGCTTCTAATTGCACCTCTAGCTTTTGTGCCGGTAGTGCGATCGCTGCTTCTAGTTCCTTTGGTTTCATCGAACTCAGCAACTGAGGTGTAAACTGCTGCAACGCATCCCGAAACGGACGGTACGAAAGCACATAGCCATAAAAGTCAGCTCGTAAGGTGAAAACCAGTGTCATTTCTGGAGAAATAGCAGCTAGCATTGCATCAGCAAAGCCTTCTTGTTCTTCCTTCTGGCAAAGAGTATAAAGTTCTTCAAATTGGTCTGCAACTAATAACAGACGTTTACCACCATTGCGTTCTTTGATGCGAGACGCTACTTGCTGCAAAGTAATTCTACCCTGTTGCATATCACCTGCCAGTCCCGCCGCTTCTCGCAGTAGTCCAGTTTCACTCTGTTCTGGCTCTAATAAACGCACCAACGCACAAGCCAACTGATAAAATGGTTGATTACCAGGACGGAAAGATGAAATCAGCCAGTTTCCCTCACTTCGCAACTGAGGAATCAATCCCGCAAACACGATAGAAGATTTACCACTACCACTCGGACCAACCACACCTACCAAAGGCTGTTTGCGAGTCGTCTGAACTAACTCATTCACAAAAGTCTCCCGTCCAAAAAAGAAAGCTGCATCCTCTTCCCCAAAAGCAGACAATCCCTGGTAAGGGTTGGGTGGAATAACTTCTGTTTCAAAAGTAGTCGAGACATCAGTTAACTGATTTTTCTTCAGAACCGGAGTTTGCTGCTCCATAAAACCTATCATCTGAGAGCAGCCTAACTCATAGGCAAACTCCACATCTTCCCCAGCACCGAGCGCATCGTAAAATGCTACAGCAAAGGCAACAGCTGCTTTATCACCCACAGCTTTATTCATGCCAATGACATATTTTACATATTGGCTAATAGCCTCTGCTTGCACTTCTGAATAACAAGCATTGAGAACAACACACTCCACACCCTTTTTAGCAAACAGCTTAAACATACTTGCCAGCGCGTCAGCTTGTACATACACCGTCTGCTTCATCTCATTTTCCAGGATAATTCCATCCTCAGCAGTCCCGTGTCCGCAAAAGTGAACAATCTGCGGTTGAGTGTCGAGAATAGCACGGTAAAAATCACGCGATCGCACTGCCCACTTTTGCTTCAATTTAAACTGTTCCCGCTTATTCGCTCGTTGCAATCCCTCATCAATTTCCCGCACCTCTACATCAAGTTGCAGCTTAGAAGTATCTCTGGGATTAGCTGCCAACAGTAAAATTGTTTGGACACCCGCTTTATTATTCATCAGAGAATAAGTGTAATGGTTTGTACAAGTCCGTACTATCACCAGTACCACTACAACAGCTTATCTAGTCTTTACAGATAGAGTAATTTTATTATTGCCCTTTGTAGAGACGTTCCATTGGAACGTCTCTACGATCTGACGGAACGTCTCTACGACGGTTGCGGACATGATATTACCTATTCCAAAGTAATTTTATTGCGATCGCAAAGCGTTGTCGTCCCGACATCGCTCTCACCATCTCACCAAACGTAAAGTTATAAGACAGCCTATTTGCAACAGTATTTATTATTTTGTAACCTAGGTTACAGAAATATTTTCAAATTAATCGATGAGTATAAAGGGAACACAAAGCCATGAAACTAGATTCCCGTAAACTAGGTTTTAGCGTAGCAGGGCAAAGACAGAATCTAGATGGATCAACTAAGTCTTACCCCAATTCGCAGCAGAAGTTGCAAGCTTCTACTTGGGTAAAGCTTTTGGAACTTCCCAGTACCTTTAGTTTTGACGAAGCACTGTTATTGTGTCAGGTTACAGAAGACGAATGGCTAGCCTGGATTCCCGATCACGGGGAAGAGTTACTCAATACCAGGCAATTTAGTTATTAGTAGAGACGCGATTAATCGCGTCTGTACGTAGTTAGTAGTTAGTGGTTGTACCAATTGTCTATAAATATACGCTTAATTAGCCCGCGCAGGCGGGCTTTGTTCGTATAGCCCCAGGCTTCTAGCCTGAGGGCTATCGCCAAAAATCAGTAACCTCGTACCCCAGTTCCGCCAACATATGCCGCAGCAGAGGTAAACTCAAACCAATCACGTTACTGTGACACCCTTCGATTTTTTCGACAAATAAACTACCAAAACCCTCAAGGGCAAAAGCACCGGCACACTTGAGCGGTTCACCTGTAGCAACATAAGCAGCGATCGCGTGATCGCTCATTTCCCCAAAATAAACTCTTGTTACCTGACACTTGACTAAAGTCCGCTTTTGGTCTAAGTCAATCAAAGCATGACCAGTATACAAATCGCCAAAATTACCTCGCATAATTTGCCAACGAGCGATCGCTTCAGAAGCGTTTGCTGGTTTACCATGAATCTCACCATTAAGAGCCAAAACCGAATCACAACCCATTATCAAACCTGATGCAAACTGAGGCATTACAGTTTCCGCTTTACACTGAGCAAGAATTTGCACCAATTGTCGAGGATTACTCTCGTCAATTTGTGACTCATCAAAATCACTGACGCAAACAGTCGGCTCAATTCCAACAGTTTGCAACAAACGGCGTCGCGCCGGGGAAGCAGAGGCGAGTATGAAAGTGGGAATACCCATAGGAAAGAGGGGGAGCTGGGGGAGCTGGGGGAGCTGGGGGAGCTGGGGGAGCTGGGGGGGAGTGGGAAAGGGGGAGTGGGAAAGTATTAAATTTGGAACTTTCCTTGTCCCCCTTGTCCTCCTTGTCCCCCTTGTCCCCCAGCTCCCCCAGCTCCCCAGTCCCTAATATACAGAAAAAGAATTTACACAGCCTTCTATTATTTGTTTAACTTTCTGCCAACGGTTTTCGGTGACGGAGGCGTTAAAGGTAAAAAGTTTACCTCGGCTAACAGCTACACTGGCAAGGTTATGCCGTTTTTTGTTATTGGGGAGTTGAACCTCATACTCTAACAAGTAGTAAGTTTTACCATCAGACTCTCGTTGTCCGGCGTTGACTAATTCGGCTTTGCGACCAGAGTCAGGAGGAGCGATCGCATTTTTTGACAACTTATATCCTACTTCTCCAGGCGTGCCCAATTCTGTCAAAGTTTTGTTATCAGGAACCGGACTAATCACCACAGAAACATTTTCAGTCACCTGAATCAAATCGTGAAACACAACATCCGGTCCGTTGGCAACTTTAACTTGCACCCAACCGTTAGGATATAAGAACTGATAGCCATCAGTAGTGTCTACAAAGCTGTTGAGTCCAGCCGCAACCGCTACACCAGAATTACTCAAGCTAAAGCTAAATACCAATAGCAAAACCAATACAATTCGTTTCCACATTTCTACAGATTCCTTTGGGCTGGAAGCAATACAAGGCACGCTAAATTTACCGTTTTCATTCTCCCATCAACAGGGACATTTAGGAGAGGGGGAGAGGTTAGTAGTTAGTGGATAGTTGATAACTGTTAACCGTCAACCAACAACTAACCACCAACAACTAACCACCAACAACTAACCACGCTCCCACCAACGAAACAAATTATGCTGATAAGTAACGAACTACGTTGGTTTTACCCTGGTAGTATACCGGAAGACATTGAACTTTGGTTCAAACAAAATTGTCTCCTTGACTCTTTGCAGTCACCAGAAGAACGAGAAGATGTATATTTGTACTCACCATCTGACTTTTTGGGAATCAAACTCCGGCAAGGACGACTAGAAGTCAAATGGCGCAAATCAGAATTAGGGATAATCCGTTTTGGCGACTCTGTAGAAGGTAAAGCCGAAAAATGGGGCAAGTGGCTGTGTGAAGATTCTACAAAAGAAAGTTTTCGGAAAACAACGGTTGTAGATACTCCTTCGTGGGTGAGTGTGCAAAAATTTCGTTATTCGCAACTTTACCAAATTGTCCCAGAGTTTCCACCGCAACCTGTTTCAGCTAATGAACGTATCGACAACGGTTGTAGTGTAGAACTCACCCGTCTACTGATTCGGGAGAATTATTGGTGGAGTTTAGCGTTTGAAGCTAGCGGCGAAGAAGCTTGTTTGATGGATAATCTTCAAAAAACAGCTAGTTGGATATTTAAGACTTATCGCGAGTCAAAGTTGCTGGCTGCGGATTCTTTCGCTTATCCCAGTTGGCTAGAACTTGTTTGTAGGTGACTGTTTACCTGCCATGTCAAAACCACCCTCATGGGTACTACCGTGCCTCATAATACTAAGCTATCTTGTATAAGAACGTCGTAATCATTGCTACTGAAAGTAAATAACAATTACTTAGCACCACCTTTTAGAAAAGCTTAGGGAAAAGTTAAGAGTAAAACGTTATACTATTCGCGGCTGTTGCTCTGGCGAATAGCTGACTAAAAAAATACCGCGATTCGCCTTTTGGAGTCACGCATTTCCAAGCTTTCTCGCTGGCTGCTGTAATTGCATTTGTCTTGCAAATTAATTTCGATTAATTTAATTAAAAAGGAGAAAGTCCAATGAATTTAGACCAAGGTTATGGTGTGTTAAAGTGTCAGGCGATCGCTGGCAAAATAGAACTTGGCACAGATACCCCACACTATCAAGTTCATGTAAATGACGGTAAGTTTTCCTATCGCCTTGCAATCAATGTTAGATCAAGTCAAAAACCTTTTGATTTGTTGTATCTTGTCGAGAACAACTTTGAACATTACATCACCGACAAACTCAATAAATTGGACTTTGGCTTTACGAAGATTGCCGAGACAGATAGAAAAGCTGGAGGAATTGCCCTGGACTACATCAGAGCAAATTTATTTAAAGTCACTGATATGAAGCCTTTGCCCTTCAACTTACCAGGAGAAAACAACGATCTCAACGAACTGATTGACTCATATATTCAAAGGGCAATTGAGACAAAAGCAGCTATCTACGTATTCGGGGAACCGTGGGGAGTCGAAAAACCAGAAACTAAGCCTGACAAGATATTCGGCTTTGAACCAGGGAGAGGCATTCATAATATTCACATGAATCAAGGCAACAGCGGAAGCTTTGCCAAGGAAAATGGAGTTTATCAAGATGGGGCATTGTTGATTCATTTTTCGAGTGCGATCGCATCCCAAGAAAACTGGGTAGGAGCATTTTTTGCATTTCAATCGCAGTCCTTCCACACAGACGATAGCACAGGAAATCCAATAGATAAGAAAGTAGGAACTGAACCACCAGATCCCAACACTCCAGCAGTGAAGGCACGAGTAAAAATCGTTGCTGCTTTAGTAAATCCTTTAGGAGAAGATTCAGGAAAGGAGTCAGTTACTTTAATCAATTCCTCAACCGAACAAATAGACTTAAGCGGTTGGACACTTACTAATAAACTGAAACAAAAACAACCTCTCACTCAATTAAAAATTGAGCCGAATGCATTTGTTACAGTGCCTTTAGATAAAGAAAAAATTCAGCTTTCTAATGATGGTGGAATTATCACCATTCTCAATCCAGAAGGTATTAAAGTTGACGGTGTTTCTTATACTAAAGAAGATGCCAAAGACCAGGGATGGACGATTGTGTTTTGATTAGTTGATAGTTGTTGGTTGATACTTGTTAGTTGTTAGTTATTAGTTGTTAGTTGTTAGTTTTAACCATGCTTCCACTACCGACTATCCAATATCCACTATCCACTATCCAATATCCACTATCGACTATCCACTATCCATTAACTTGCAACACCACCAACGTCATATCATCGGTGTTTTGTTTATCAGCACCGATGAATTGATAAACTTGGTTAAACAGGTAATCGAGAATCTCCTGCGGTCCATTGCAATGCCTGCAAGCCAAATTAAAGGCATCGACAAAGTTTTCTTCATCGAAGCGATCGCCTCCCGCAGAAGCCGCCTCAGTCAAACCATCTGTATAGTAAATAATTGTATCTCCAGGTTCTAACTGTGCCTGAGCATCTTCATATTCGCTGTTAGTATCCAAACCAATCAACATACCCAATGTATCCAAACGTGTCACAGTTTTTGTAGCTGCGTGCCACCACAAAGGAGGATTATGTGCTGCATTGCTATAAGATAAAATTCGGTTTTGGGGGTCGTATTCTGAGTAAAACAGTGTCACAAAACGATGGGAATTTTCCAAATCCGCATACATGACTTGATTTAAATTTTGGAGAATTGCTGCTGGTGAATTACCGTGTAGTACTTCTCCTCGTAGCATTCCCCGCATCATGGTCATAATTAACCCAGCCGGGACACCTTTGCCCATGACATCACCAATTACAAAACCCCAACGCCCAGTTTCTAAGCTGATAGTATCTTTACTATTTAACTGAAACTGATTCTGCTTGGTAGGAATAAAATCATAATAGTCTCCGCCGACACGATTTGCCGGTTTACAACGCGCTGCCAAAGCTATACCGGGAATTGAGGGACATTGACGAGGTAAAAGCCGGCGTTGAATTTCCGCACCAATTTCTAGTTCTTGATCTAAGCGTTCTTTTTTTCGTAATTCTACAGCCAGTTCATCGTTTTCAATCGCTACTGCTGTTTGGTCTGCCACTAACCGGACTAATTTTTGTCTAGTTTCCGTCCAGCTATATTCCGGATCGCGACTCAAGACATACAGCCATCCCCGTTCTGCATGTTTCACCAGAATTGCCGTACCAAATATTTGCATATCTGGTCCTAAGTAGCGATGCATCTGGGCATCCAAAACACCCGTAGCGTTTGCCAAAGGTGCCGTATTTGGCAGAAGTGTGATTTGACTGGTAGCGGTTTCTAGCGCTTTGCGAATATGTTTGCGCTGGTGACTATCCTGCCAATGCAACTGCTCCAATCGAACTTGACCATTAGGTTTATAGAGAAACAGAGCACTACCATCTGCATCTGTTACTCGTGTCGCCATCAACGGAATTAGCTCTAAAAACTGATTCAAATTATTGAAGCTTCTCAGAGCAAATCCTAAAGAACTTAACAAATCTTGAATTTTGTTTTGTTCTCGGTGCAGCCGTGCCACGAGTTCTTTTAGCGCTACAACCGGAGTGACATCCGTTGCGGCACTACTATTACTATCAGTTGGTTGAGAGGGCAGTTGAGACACAGGCACAGCTATTATTTCACTTAACTGAAAAACCGAATTAGATTATTTATAAATCATGCAGGCAAAGGCAATTGCTAAACCATATTGAAACAAGGTTTGTCAATTTAGCAAGAGTAGAAAGACGTAAGATGTCAATTTAACAAGTATTGCATTTGCTGATTGTATTTATTCGTCAAAACAGAAGTTTTAAGTAAGTTTTTTGGTCAAAAAGAGACTCATATTGACAGCAATTTCTCTTAGATCCTAGAAAGCTTTCAATTTTTTCATAACTTAATAACCAAGTCATATATCTTGAGATAGAGAAAATACCTGGGTATACAGATAAATTTTTACGCTCTCCGAGTCAGTGTTGAGACTGGGGGTTTGGGGGTTAGGGGGCTTAGAACCTCATGGGTCAGGCACTCTGGAGCAGATATACTTACGCTTTCTTCCAAGTTTAAGTTATGTAAATAATATTCATCCTACTTTCTTGACTACAAATCTACAGGCTTAGGAAACAAAAGCCAGAAAAAGCATAGCACAAGACCTTTAACCTATAAATTAGTAATGGTGTTTTAGTTTAAGCAACACACTTCAAATCTATAAATATTGGACAGAGAATATTCAGTGACGTTTTTTCAAGCAGACACGGGTAATACATATAAAAGTATTGCTCCACCTTAGTTATGCCAATTCACTTCAGGTGTGCTTTCATAGCGTAAAACCCTTGTAGCGTTCGAGAAAGACGGCATTAGTGTCAGATTTTAGCACTGTTGTGACGAATTAATAATTTTAGGACTTACGAAGAAAGCCGATTTTTTGTTCTGACTTAATTCAATTGATAACACCAAGTCCGTAAGTCCTACTTCGATTAGGAGTTACGCCTTCCCGGTCTAAGATTACCTATAATTTTCCCTCTTTGCAAGGGACACATTCCTCAAGGAGGGCATTGCCGCCCACAGAAGTGTCCTCGTCTTTGCACGCCAGTCGCACGTAGCTGTGCTACAACGGTCGTGTTTCTCCGCAACTTTTTTAGCGCTCCTCACTCCTCCACCCCCGCACGGAGAAAGCGGCTTGACGAGTGCGTGAGCCGAGAAATTCTTTCGGTAATCTGAAGAGCGCAATTTACCAATTTCGCCAATGTATTGCCTTCCGACTCCCGAAGTGGCATCACCCCTACCGTGCCGATTGACTTTCATAGCCTGCTAACCACTTTGTGGCATCACCCCTACCGTGCCGATTGACTTTCATAGCCTGCTAACCACTTTGTTGCGATTAACAGGCTATTACTAAAAGTTATCCAATAATTAAGCTACTTGTTGTTTTTTCAACTCTTGTATCAATGCTTGACATTGGATACTAGCATCTCTGGCTTGTCGCATTAAATCAAGTCCTTCTTTGCGATTCACCTTAGAAATTTTTACAGACTGATTGCTTAATTCAGCAGCTTGGTGGCTGAATTGTTTGATTTTGGCTTTCAGTTCTTCATGCTCTACGGTTGATAGCATTTTAGGTTAACCCCCTAATTCTGAAATTACAATGTCTATATTCTCCATTTGTTCATAAAGTATATTTGCTCTAGCTTGGAGTAAGCTAGCGTCGTCAAAATCTCCCTGGTCTACAGCATTATCAGCTAGGTTGTATAGTTCTGTTGTTATTTCTTCAAGTTTTACATATACCCGCGACAATGCGTCAAGTGTTGTTTGTTTCATTTAATTGCCGAAATTGTGTATTCGGGCATTACTCCCCATTGTTCACCTCTCAAGATGTAGGTGACTCTATATTTTGCTACTCTTCCAGTTGGCTGTAAATCTTTATCGGCCTCAACTTCAATCAATCGGAGATTATCACCGACTTCAAAACCTCTGTCATCTTTTCTCATTTCAAAAGTTTTATCTTTGTTAATTACAGCCTCAAAAAATGGTTTCCAAGTTTTTAATTCGTATGTTTTACTCATAACGGGACTTTATAAATTTCTAAGCCTAAACATAGCCTGACTTAGCTCTGTGAGAGTAAATTTATTACTTTGAAAATAAAAATTATCAATAAGGGACTAGGGCGTGTTTTCGCTTTTGCCCCTAGTCTCCAGTCTGTTGATCTAACCACTCAATAAAGCTTCGACAAACTCGTAGCTAGAAAACGGACGTAGGTCTTCAATTCCTTCTCCAGCACCAATAAAGCGAATCGGTAAACCTAATTGCTGCACGACGGCGAGGGCGACACCTCCTTTAGCAGTACCATCAAGCTTAGTTAAGACTACACCACTGAGTTGGGCAGCTTGAGAAAAGACTTCGGCTTGCCGCAATCCATTTTGACCTAAAGTGGCATCAAGAACTAACAGTGATTCTACTTTTGCGTTCGGGGCTTTTCTATCGATAATTCGCCTGATTTTACTAAGTTCATCCATCAAGTTTTTCTTGTTTTGCAGTCGTCCTGCGGTATCGACGAGAAGTAATTCTGTTTCTCGTGCTTGTGCTGCGGCGATCGCATCAAATACAACGGCTGCTGGATCTGTATTCTGACCAGGATTGGCAATTACTTCTACACCGCTTCTGCTACCCCAAACCTTCACTTGTTCCACAGCAGCAGCGCGGAATGTATCTGCCGCACCAATCAAGCATTTATAGCCAGATTTTTGTGCCAAGTGAGCGATTTTGCCGATGGTAGTGGTTTTACCAGCGCCATTTACCCCAGTTATTAACCAAATATTAAGATTTTCTTTTTCTGGAGTAAAATTAGGTTTGTAGGATGTTTTGAGTGGCGCATCCAGCATATCCCGGAGGATAGTTTTCAGATAGGCGATCGCCTTATCTGGTGGAGTAACTTCTTCTCGTAGCTGTTTCTGTAACGCTTTGATAATATAGTCTGTCGCTTCCACACCCACATCTGCTTGCAACAGCAACGATTCAATTTCATCGACTGCTGCTTGATTTAGCGGTCCTTGACCGACAATCGCCTTCAGTTGGTTAACAATACCGCGACGAGTTTTGTCTAAGCCTTGTCGCAGCTTTTTCAGCCAGTTAATTTCTTCAATCGAAACATCCTCCGCACGCCTACCTTGCGCCGCCAAAACTTCTGTAGACCACACAAATCCATCATCAAAGGCAAGTCCGGGGATTTCCTCTACTATCTCTGGTGTAGCTGGCTGTACTACCTCGGTTTCTGGTACTTCAATTGCACTTGCTATCAATCGTTCCTGTTTTGCTTGCCTTTCTGCCGCTGCCCGTTCTAAAAAGGATAAAGTTGTTGGCGGTGTGGGTTGTGCATCCTCTAAAGTAGCAAGTGCTTCGCTGGGTGTTACTTCTGCCTCAGTCGCAGTGCTATCTATATTTTCCGGATCTGGCTCATCAGCAGTTGTTTCATCTGGTAGCTGTTCAGGATCTGGCTCTTCTGGTGGTGCAGTTTCTACGTGTGGCGCTTCTGTGACTTCAACAGAAGGAGTTTCTACTTCTGACGCTTGTTGCTTTTGCTGGATGTTTTTGTAAGCGGATTTAGCGTATGCTAACAAGTCTGTCGCTGCTGCGGGTGCATCGTTGCTTGAGGTTTCGACTGACTCTGTTTGAGATTCTTGTGTAGAAGGAGTTTCTGTTTGTTTTTCTTGAGCGGGGGTGTTAACAGGATTGTTATTTTGACGACGGAACCAATTAAAAACCATTGCAGCTATAAGTGTTATGAGTTATGTAGAGACGTTCCAATGGAACGTCTGTACTTATGTAGAGACGTTCCAATGGAACGTCTGTACGGGAGTTATGAGTTTAATTTAACTTCTCACGCTTTCATAAAATTTTAAACTCTGGATATCCTCACTTATGCTGGGGTTTTCACCCCAGGTTATCCTCATCAACTCAAAACCGCGCAGCGTTGCCAGCACTGCGCGATCGCCTTAATGCCTTTAAACAAGCAATCTCATAACCGCGATATTAAAGTTATCAAACGTTACGCAGTTTTTTTCTGGTCAGTGAATCGACGCAGAACACCGTTGATAAATCGATGACCGTCGTCTCCGCTGTAGCGTTTGGCTAACTCTACTGCTTCGTCGATTGTCACGCTGTCTGGAACTCCTAAAAATTCCATTTCAGCCACAGCGATTCGCAAAATATCGCGGTCGATTTGAGCCAGACGAGTTACTTGCCAATCTACCAAAGCGTCGGAGAGTAATTGATCGATCGCTTTTCGTTCTTCATTGACTGTTTTGACAATTTCAATCGCGTATCTGGCAACATCTTTATCTTGGTTAGCTAGCTGAATCAGTTCTGGAAACTCAATCGCGGTGCCTAGTTGATTAATTGCCGTTTGGGTATATTCGATTGCCTCTTTGACCATAGTTCTGGCAGTATTGACATCAGTGGTGCGAGTTTGGCTGCTTAAAAGGCGATCGTTACTGCGTTGTAATTCCCCAGCAGCATTATCTAGAGAGTCTTGCACTTCTAATGTCAGGGTACGTACTGCGGCTAGCACTAACTTAGGTAGTTGTGCTTCTGTCAATTTTTTGGGGTTAATTGGCATCTGACTAAGACTTAAAAGCGCCAATTCACGAGCAATTTGACGGGGTTTACGGGGTTGCATAAAAGTGTATCTAAGTATGTGAAAATTGAATTAATTTTGGTTGGCTGCGAATTGGCAACTACACGGTGGTGAAACTGGCAAACAGTTTCTCTCGCGTACAGCTGTACAATTTTAAGTCTCTTCTAGAGGTATAATCTGCCGTTTTGTTTCAGTTTGTGGCGCTTCCAGTTTGCGGTCTTTGGCGATAACTAAGGGAGGTAAGGGCGTATTTGGAGCGACAATGCCACCAGAAACAATTATTTTAAAGGCATCTTCTATCGAGATTGATAGATTTACTACCTCATCTTCCGGAAGTACTGCATACCATCCAGTAGTCGGATTTGGAGTGGTGGGGATAAAAACGCTTAACACTGGGCGAGACATTTGAGATTGAATCTCACTGCTAATTGTGCCAGTGACGAAGCCGATCGCCCACATTCCCCGGCGCGGATATTCTACCAAAATTACGCGGCGAAACTTACCATTAGTATCTTTTAATAATGTTTCTAAAAGCTGTTTCAGGGTTTTATACACCTGTCCAGCTAAGGGAATCGCCTGCAATACTCGTTCGCCAAAATCTAATAACCACCGCCCAGCAATATTCCGAGCCATTAAGCCAATCAAGAGAATACTGAATAGCGGTACTGCCAGACCAACTAAAAGATTCAGTAGATTTACTACAATAGGATGCATCCCATCGAAGGGATTTAGTTGTTTAGGAATTTGGGTGAGAAAGTTGATTACCCAACTGGCAATGGTAATCGTTAGCCAGATGGTTGTCGCTAGGGGAATCACTACCAACAAACCAGCAATCAGGTCATTTTTTAAGTCCTGCTTTAGGCGATCGATTAACAAGCCCCTATTCTCCTTTTTTAGGTTATTGGAACTTCTGTTATTGGTATTCATAACCAGCATCGTCAAATTGCACTACTGTAGTTTGCTATCCTGTGCAGGATATGCTGCTGTAAATCCCTACTAGAAGAAGGCAGAAGCGAATAATATATATATCATCTACCTTTTGGCTTATCTATAACTGTCTAGTTATTTCTGCCGACCTATACTAGTTTTTACTCAATGGGATTTGACGCGATGCAAGCCCAAACAGCCTGAAGTTCTGATTTTGAGTAAACCTCAGTTTTAGTCCATATGGACATGTACCAACCAGAATGATGGCTGGTTATTCTCAGACGCTGTTACTTTTCTTTGTCAGACTTGTAAATGATTGTTGCAAGTCTTTTAGGCTTTTATTGATCCTACCGCGCTAGCTAAAAAGCTGCCCATAATTCTGAAAGCTTTATTTCTTCAGCGTTATTGTTCTGTTTAGCGCATGTGAGTCAGTCTTACATCGCCACGACGGTAGAAGATAAAAAGTTATGTTAAAAATCTTAATTTATAATAAATTTAACATTATTAGGGAATAGGAAATAATTTTCTTTCCTATTCCCGATAATCAATTAAATGGATAGTTTTTCAGGCGCTGTGATCTCAGCACTATTCTCGCCTATAGCTGCTTCTATATCTGAAGGGGGTTTCGGCATGTGCTTCATTTCCCAAACTTTCAGCAAAATTAGATATTCGTAGAATGCTTGTAGTGTACACCAAGCAGTGCCGGCACGTCCGTCCAAGCAACCGCCCAAAATAAAATACATATACAAAAAGCGTAACAGCGGTCGAGCAGGTAAACGCAAAGACAAATCTTTTAAAGCGCGGCGTTTTTCGACTTCTGACTTACCAAAAAACAAACTTCGCCAGTTAACGTTGCCGTGTTCTAGTTGATACAAGGTTTCTTTAGCTTCATCTGTAGAGTAACGATTGTGCTTTTCTATCCAGCGGGTCAAGCCTTTGCTACAAGTATAGTGGGGGTAAGTTTCTTTTAAAAAGCTGGTTGCGCCATCACAAACTTCGCGTTCAGTATGACCGTAGTCGTCAAACCAAACTTTACCATGACGGAACAGCCGCAGTTGGTAACGGGGATATTGGGTGCTGTAGCGAATCCAACGATTCATGAACATGACACGTTCAGCGACATAATAGCCGATATACTCTGGATTATTCATCGCTTCGAGGCATTCAGCAAATAGTTCTGGTGTCATGCGCTCGTCAGCCTCTAGAATGTAGACCCATTCGTATTTGGGGGCAATAGATTCTAGCATCCAGGTACGTTGTTTGCCGTGGCTTTCAAAAGCGTGTTGAACAACACGTACAGGATAGTTTTTTGCTATTTCGACAGTGCGATCGCTACTGCATGAGTCTACAACAATAATGTCATCCGATAGCATTGCTGACTCGATACAAGCGGCAATATCTAACTCTTCGTTATATGTGAGTATGTAAACTGAGAGCATTTTCTAGTTTTATAAAGATTTTACTAATTGCTAAATAGCCGTCATAATCTGCCTACACATGTGACTCATTGTAGTTGGCGCTTTAGCGCTAAAGCGCTAACTACAAGTTAAGTCTGTCTCTATTTTTCATGTTGACAGTCTTACTGCCCTACAAATGAAAGATTAGCGTGCCGGCGCTTTTTTACGTCCACCACCTTGTAAAGCACCCATACCTCTTAATCCTGTCCAGCCGATGATAATGTAACCGATAGCCAATAGCAAACTACTCATCCCAATCCGCAGTCCAGACTTCAAAGCTTCTTGTTGAGCTTGTTTTTGGGCTTCTTCCTTACGCTGGCGAATTTGGTTAAGTCTTTCATCTGCAAGTGCTTTAGGATCGCTTTGCTGCGCTAGAAATTTGTCAAGCTCTTGGGGATTTGCCTTAAACTTTTTGAGTAAATCTTTCTGAGTTGCAGGGAGGTTAGGATTATCAAGTGCTTGCTTATATTTTTGCTCATCTTTGAGCAAGTCAGTAAACTGAGCTTTGATTTGGCTCTTTTGCTGTTCTAATTGAGCCTTAACCTGAGCGTTACCCAGTTGTGCTTGTAATTGAGTTAACTGGCTTTTGAGTTGAGTTTCTGCCTGATCCGCATCCTGGGTGATTCGAGTTACTGTCTGAGACTTAGCTTGATTCACATTGTTGAGGTGCAAGGGAAAAATCAGTAAGAACAACAACCCTAAGATACTCGATAGTATCAGTGCGGGAAATCTTAAATCTACAGGTTGTGGGCGATCGCCATCATTAGTACTATCAATCCAATATCCGGCAAACAGCATTCCCAAGCCAACCATAGGCACAATTCCTCGGTCAACTAACGCTGTTGCCAAGCCGATTTGCCACCCTTTATCAGTCGGTTGGAAGGGAAACAACAGAATCAAAAAGTCTAGCAAAAAGGACAAAATTAAGATAGTCCCAACCACTTTTAGTGTGCGGGCAGCGTTCACAGTAGCCAAACGGTCAATCATAGTTTTCAGTCTTGTAGTGAATATTAGTGAATGTCATATTTAAAGTTACTGGAATATTGTTCCCTTGACCTTATCTGTTATTTAGAACCTCAGAGCAAATTTAATACATTAAATTGAATTTTTACCCCTTGATTTTAAACTACACCACAGTAGCACCTGTAGTTTAGGGTGTCTTCCGGAAATTCCTCGTGTTCGACTATACCAGGGAAGGGTAGGGGAGAGGGGGGGATGGGGAGACAAGGAGACAAGGAGAGGGGGAGACAAGGAGATGGGGAGATGGGGAAAAGAAGAATTATTCTTTTTGTCCCCTTGTCCCCTTGTCCCCCTGTCTCCCTGTCTCCCTGTCTCCCTGTCTCCCTGTCTCCCTAGTCCCTACTCCCTAGTCTCTTCCAAATCGGCAGATCCTCTGGACGGTCAACATCAGCTAAGGTAGGTAAGTAAGCCAGTGATAAATTAAGTTTGTGGGCAATCTCTACAGTCTGTGATAAAACTTGAGAAGTTCCCCAATCGATATTATTCAATAATTCGGGAAACGGCTGCTGCAAACCAATCAAATAATAGCCACCGTCTACCGCAGGACCTAGCACGAGGTCAAAGACGTGCAGTTGCTCAAAAGCTGTTGCAAGAATCTGAGGATTTACACCAGGGCAATCAGTACCAATGATAACTACTTGTTCTGCATTTTGTTGAAAAGAATTTAAGAGCGATCGCATCATCCGCGAACCCAGATCGCCTTCACCTTGTAATTGGTAAACTAAATCAGACCCCAGCCAATCTTGCATCAATTGCAAATTACCACCCGCAAACCGTATTTCTAAAGAGATGGCAGTGCTTGCCTGCAATTGTTTAACCTGAGATACTGTATGTTCAGTCATCTGTCGCTGAAGATTCGCAGCACCAACACTGCCCAAAGCAGGTATCAGCCGAGTTTTTGTCTTTCCCGGTTCTGGATAGCGAGTAAAAATAATTAGATGCTGTTTCGAGTATTTTGGTGACTTTAGCACGCAATACCTTGTTTTAAATCAACCAAAAATATCTTAATAGCAATAATCGCCATCTTTAGCTGTAGTATGCTCTTTTGCCGTTCGCATTGCCCCTAAAATTGTAGAAACATAGACGCAACGCTTGACTTTACCACCATATTTACTAGATAGTGTTATCCTTCCTAACGGTGGTTGCGTGACATTACCTCCATAATCAAATTGGATTTGCCTGATACCATTTGACTGTTGTAAGGTTGTTTCTTCATCTAAGCGTATATTAGAATCTAGATTGTTCCAATTAGCGACAGATGCATTTAGGGTAGCAGGATGAACTGCCCACTGAACGATATTGTTTTGTTCGCGAAAGCTGACTTGCCAAGTTAATTTTTGTTTTTTGGCTTGACTTTGAGCCTGACGCATGGCGCGGTAAACTTCGTCTTGAGCAACGTTGAGACAGCGAGTGTTTACAAAAGTTAACCAACTGGGGAGAGCGATCGCGCTTAATATGCCGATTAATACCACAACTACTAACATCTCTACCAGTGTAAACCCACTGCTAGAGGAGTTTCTCAAAATATTTATTTTCATTAAATAAACTAAACACGGTAGATGCACTAGGGGTATTTATTATTCAATTAAATTGTTAAAGCCCCAAATATCTAGGCATTTTTAAATTTCTTAGCTTGTATCTTCATACTTGCTAATAATGCCGTAGACAAAGCAGACGGTAGCATCAGAATAACGACTATTTTAAAGAAAAGTATTAATGTTAAACTTATACTCTGTAAACGCGAAGAATCATTTTTGACATACTTCCATAAAAACAAAGCCCCTGCTAAACCTTTTTGTCGATTTAGCGGATTTTGTAAAGCTTTCCATGTTAGGTATTTATAGAGATTTGCAAAGCTGTAAGCTTTCAGATGCTGTAGAGATTCAGGACTTGTACTGTATGCTTTATTAAGAACTTGCAAACAAGCTTTTTCCTGCCTTGCAAGATTACAAGACAGAGAGTTTGCACTTATTCTATATAAGATTTGCACTTCGGGTACAGCGACAAAATTAAATTCCCGCGCTAATCGCAACCACATATCCCAATCTTGACCAGCAACCAAAGATTCATCAAATCCACCACAGTGGTGCAGAGCATCTTTACAAATCAATGGGTTAGAGCCATTCTCTAAAAAATTTTTAACTAATAACTGTTCATAGACATATCCCTGATGGCTAATGTGAGTACCTGAATAGACAAATTTGCCGTTTTCATCAATATAATCTGTCCAACTATAAGCAACTTTTGAAGTTAGATTTTCCTGTAAAGCTTGTAACTGTCTCGCTAGCTTATCAGGTGTCCAAATATCGTCTGCATCTAAGAAACTAATAAATTCTCCTATTGCATGATTAATGCCGCGATTACGGCTTACATTTCCACCAGCATTAGTATATGAAAAAATTTTTATCCGACAGTTTTCTATTTCTGAAACAATATCTAAAGTTGAATCAGTTGAACCATCATTAATTACAAGTAATTCAAAATCAGTAAAACTTTGATTTAAAACTGACTGTATCGTTTCCTTAATAGTTTTGGCACAATTATAGGCTGGTATAATGACAGAAATTTTCGGCACAATTAAAATTGATAACTTATGTTTTTACAACCTTATTGTTCCCAAATTTATTGTCAAAATAACATTTTAAAGAATAAAAAGGACTTATCATACTGCTGAGGTAAAACTCTATTTCAAAACGTGCAATTATATCATATTTTAATTGACCTCTATACTTAACTAAATGTCGTATAACTCGCCGTAAATTTGCTAAAAAAGTTCTAGCAAACACAATGGGTTTTTGCCATGTTTTGGCATTTATAAAGCGTAGCTGACAATGACATAGACCGCAGCCTCTAGCCAAGCTTATCAAATAATCTTTTTCTAATCGCCAATGTGGTATTTGATGATAGGTATGCATAGCAGGGTTATACCAAATTTGCCAGCCAGCCTTGTGTATATAAAGCAATGGTTCTAAATCTTCACCTCCCACCATCGACTTACCAAGTCTACCTTTAAAAACCAATACGTGATTGACACTATTACACCATGCTTGTTTGCGGACGACAAAAGCAGCACCTGTAGGAAGTCTTAAATTATATGGATCGAATAAATACTCTTTTTCTCCGTGTTCTCTAATAGCGATAAAAGCTTGAATTCTTTCAAAATTTTCTGGCGGTTCTATTTCAAAATCACCGTGTATTTGACCGCTCCATGCACCAGCTTGAGGATGTTTTTGACCAAAGGCATAAGCTTGTGCTACCCAATCAGATGCAGGTAGATTATCATCATCTAGAAATGCGATTATCTCACCTCTGGCTTGTTTTACGGCTCTCAGTCGTGCAAATGCGGCTCCTTGTTGTTTTTCCAAAAAGTACCTCAATGGAATTTTACTATCCCAGGTTTTTTGGTAATTTTCAATTACAAGGGCAGTACGATCTTTACTATTGTTATCAATAATAACTATTTCCCAATTTATATTTTCTTCAAAAGTCTGGTTTTTCAGCTTTTCCAAAAGTGTAGGTAAACGTTTTTCACTATTATATGTAGGAATAGCTAAAGTTAAATGGAAAATATTATCATTCATAATTTATTTCTAAATAACTTTCTTTTTGCCAAATAAAAAGGACTAATTAAACTGCTTACTAGTAACTCCTTTTCACAGGCAGCAATTAAATCAGTCTTAATTGCACCTCGATATTTTAAAGCGTGAATTATAATTTTACGTAAATCATTAACTAAGTATGCCAGACTCGCTAAGGGTCTTTGCCAAGGTTTTGTTCTCAGCATTCGTAAATGATAACGACTTAAACCAACACAGCGAAATACAAGAATTAAATATTCTCTTTGCAATCGCCACGCAGGAATTTTATGATATACGTGCATTTCTGGGTTATACCAAATCTCCCAACCACCTAGCTGAATATGTAAGACAACTTCTAAATCTTCACTTGCTAACCCAGCTTCTCTACCTTTGTGGTTTAAAACAGGTTGTTGCGGAACATTTTCGCACCAAGCTTGTTTACGGACTACTAAGCCTGCTCCTGGAGGTAGCATTTTCATCTGTGGCTGATATATATGGGGTTCATTACCTCGTTCTGTAATGGCTAAAAAAGAAGCTATTTTATGAAAGTTTTCTGGTGGTTCTACTTCAAAATCACCCCAGATTTGGCTACCATAAGCTCCTGCTTTGGGATGGTTTTGAGCAAAAGTATAAGCTGCTTGCACCCACATGGCTGATGGGTAGTTGTCATCATCAAGAAAACCGATTAATAAACCTGACGCTTCTTCAACTGCGCGTTTACGGGCGTAAGCTGCTCCTTGTTTTGGTTCAAAACAATACTTTAAAGGGTAAGGATATTGCCAATTGTCTTGATATTCCTGAACGACTAATCGTGTATTATCAGTGCTGTTATTATCTACAACAATAATTTCCCAAGATAACTGTTCGGTATAAAGTTGATTTTGCAGTCTCTCTAAAAGTTCGGGTAAACGACTTCCACCGTTGTAAGTTGGGATGGCTACTGTAAAATCAAGGCACTCAGTCATAGCGCAAAAACTGTATTGCTATTAGGTCACTTTTTTAGTATGCCCAATTAAGGGAAAAATCTAATCAAATTTATTGTATGGTTGATTTGCCATCACCCATAAGATAGATATATAAACAAAAATTGTACCCGATATTTCAAGTTTGCTCTGAAGGTGCAGTTTATGGCTCCGTATTTTTATGGAATTTTTATTATAGTTTAGCTATTGCATTTATTATTTACAGGAATGAGCGCAATCGACAAAGTGTAAGTAGCGGTAATTCATGAATTACCGCTACTGTATAATGTGCCTTTCAATTATTTTTGCGCTCATTCCTAATTTAGTTACACTTATCATCTTTTGCAGTTCGCATTCCTCCTAGAAGAGTGTCTACAATGACGCATCGTCTCAAGTTGCTAGCTGATGTAGAACTTCCTGGGCTAGGTGCAGCTACAGCGATTTTTAAACCAAGTTCGTCTGATGAACCCCCTGCTGTTCCAGGCAAAGCACCCATATAATCGAAAGTAATTGTGCCACTTCCCAAGGTAGTATAGCTGATGGTATTAGAAGCTTTTTTGTTGAATTTAGTACCATCAGAATTATTCTCAAGATTGGTATACAATAAAACTTGCTTTTGTTTAAGCTCTATATCCTCACCTAAAGGCTTCCATATACCTTTTTGATCGGGGTTAGAAGGAGTCGGAGGTGGGACAACACCTTGATGAATCGCTACCATAGGAACATTGCTAACATTTTGAAAACTAACGCTGTAACTTAATTTTTTCTTTTTAGCTTCTCGTTGTGCGTCTTGTAATGCTGCTAAGACAACATCATTAGCTTTATTTACTCGCTGTCGGTTGGTAAAACCTAGCCAGCCAGGAGCAGCGATCGCTGCTAGAATTCCTACCATCACCACTACTGCTATCAACTCGATCAGAGTGAAGCCGGCATTCTGTTGGACGTATCCAGAAGTGTAGCGGTTTTCACCTGCTAATTGCTGCTTTAATGTTGCCACTACAGCTTTTTTCTTAAGTTTTTTTAACATCAATAAACCCACGCTATACATAATACCTTTTTCTTAATTAATTAGATGAGTTATTAAAGTTATTTAGTAGGTAAAAATCCGCGTCCTTGCACTTGAATGCTTGCAGTGGGAAAATAAGTAGCAACACTGTTGGAATACTGTACCTGATTATTATTATTAAGGCGAAAATAAGCATTACCTCTTAAGTGAATCTTCGCCAATACTTTGTCCGCTTCTACACAAGCATAAAATCCACTCGTGTTAGTTCCTAAACCTTGTGAACCAGTCGGACAAGTAATCGCAGGTGCACTTGTGCTAATGCTAATATAATCAAGCAAAGTCTCGGCTCGTGCAGTGTAAGCTGCTGAGTCTGCTTTCCATTGATTCATCTTTTCCTTGAGGGTAGAGCCAGAAATGGTTGGGTCTAGAGGTGGTGGATTATATCCAGGACTAAAATCTTCGCCTTTAGTATTAGAATAAGCTGCACTAATTTTCCCTCGAATTTGAAATCTGCCAATGCGTGCTGAACGCGACCAGGTAGAGTTACCACCAGTCGGATTTGTAATTAAGTAATATGCCACCAATGAATAAACAAAACCATCGTCTTTAACAGTATCTGTTTTAGAAGTCACGCCAACACTGTCAGCTAAATATTCCCGCTTCCAAAAAACTAAAATTGCTTGACAAACAGTTCCATCAGCGTTGGTTTGCTTACAATTAGGAGCTTCCTTTACGGGTGGTATTTGGTTTCTAATTCCTGAGACTGGAACTGTAGAGTTTGCAGGAGGTGTATTACTCCAGTCTCTAGTTATTCCATCAGCATCGTAAATATAAACTGCTTGCTGTAAGTCGCGCTCAATGAAATCAAGTGCAGCCTGAATTTCTTGCTCGCTGGTTGCTTTGGCTTGTTCTTTGCGATCGGTGTCTAGAATGTTAATCATAAATCCCAATAAAGGGGTGATGATCAGTATAGCTAGCACCATTCCTATTAGCAGTTCAATTAGGGTAAAGCCACTATTTTTATTATTTATGCCAAAACATTTTAATTTAAGGCTCAGTATAAATTTGAGTGAACTCATCATGTTACGGTTTCCCTTTTATTAACAGATGCTGAAGAATTAAGATTCAATTGGTCAGCTGCAACCTTTGTCGAGTGCTACGTTAGTTGGGTCGGAACCTTGAAGACGGTTGCAAAGGTCGCCATAGCTAGGCACTGTATCGGTAATATCTGTTGACATTTCTACTAATGGTGCTTGCTGATTTCCTAAGCCAGTTCCCCCAGTGAAAGTCTGTTGCTGTTTAACGCTGTCTCTCGATGCCTTGAAAGTGATGCCACTTTTAAAAGCATTTGCTCTGTAAACGCGCACCCCTAATGCATATCCCGTCGCAGAAGTTTTGTTACGAAAAACCTGCACAACCATATCTGTAGTACTGCTGTTTTTGCAAGTATTATCACCATCCAAATCTATGCAGTACAAATTAGTTGGAGATGGGGGAGTTCCTGTTGATGTTGTCCCTGTAGTTGTGCAGTAAGAGTTTGCTGCACAGTTCAAGCTTCCTGGGTTTGTGGGAGCAGGAAAATCTTTAAGGAGGCTATCACTAGGGGCTGATGGGGGTTCAATTTGCTTCGTTCTCACTCCGTCGATATACGATTTGGCTGCTTGGGTTGCAAATTCTACCCTTCGGGCTTGAACGCGGGTTGCGACTGATAGGACAATAACTGGAGCGATCGCTGCTAGCAACACGCTAACCACTACAATCGCTACTAAAGATTCGATTATGGTGAAACCCTTTTGGCGAGATTTTGAGTAGGATGCAAGTATTTTTCCGAGTTGAGTAACCTGTAGTGTTTGTTTGCTTGCTTGTTTTCCTGTCGTCATGGCAATTTACCCTATATTCAAACCCGATGTTTAGCCATTGTCACTTGGTATGCTCGTCGGACAGTCTTGTGGACGATAATCGCTAGGAACAGCATTGGAGTAATTTATTGTGCCATTTTTGGGTGGAATTCCTGTCCGCTTATCTGCTGGTGGTTCACCAGCACAAAGCAATGTTTTCACCCAAAGGTCATCTCGACCTACTTCTCTGAAGAACTCACTTGGACGACCTGTAGAGGGTTGAGTAAATCTTTGGGCAAACAAGTCAGGTTGCTCTGACAAAAGCCCAACATCAAAACCCCAGTTTCGAGTGGGTGCTGAGAAGAAAGGTAACAAACCATCCCCGTCTTCAATTGGGTAATTGTCAAATGGGTAGTCATACACGCTGACATTACCCAGAGTAGTTGTAGTGTCAGTACCCAATACCCCTCTGCTTTTGAAAAGGGGTGAGAGGGGGGCTGTAGCATAGCTACTCCGCTTTAACTGAATAAAGCCACCACGAATTCTGGTTGTTCTATCTTCCCAGTTTTCCAAAAAGCGCACTAAGTTTTGCAAACCTGCTGACACTTCACTAGGTCTACTAGGACTGTTTCCAACTACGAAGGTGACATTAAATATGGTGGTGCTGTTGGGACGGGTGGTGCCGTTATCGGCTTCTTTTAGCCACCTATCCCTAAATTCGTCTTGTAGTGCTGAGTCCTGTCTGAGAGCATCATTTGGTTTCTTATCTGCATCATGAATTTGCAAGACAGGTACTAAAATTGGTTGACCATCTAAATCCGGATTAGTATCACCATCAGAACCATCAATCGGCGGCAAATAGAATAGGGATTGGTCATTTCTATAAGTTGGGTTAGTGGCTGGGGTACCACCTGTACTTGTTGTTCTGAACCAGAGAGCGCTAATGTTGGCTCCAGATACTCCGTAACGATTTGCTGGTGTTGCATCGGTTGTGTTACATCCGTTTCCGTTAGAGTTACTACCTGTGGTGTCTACGGGACAACCTACCCCCATAGGTTTATAGATACCAGGACTGCTTTCTACCAAGTTGTTGCCATTCCGCGCAAAGGCAACCCGTCGAGGATAACGCCTATCTTCTGTAACCAAAGCTAGTCCACCTGTATCGCCTGCCCCAAGCCGTTGTCTAATGCTCTTATTATTTGGAGCAGTTCCGAATGCAGTATTCCAATTACTAAGAACAGTTGCAGAGTAGCCAGGAGCATCGGCTATAGCTTTGCCTAATTGATTTGCCTTAATGTTCTTCTCTGCGCTGCTTAAAGTATCATCTCCATTAATGTTAAATCCAACCACCCAGTCATCTGCTGTACATTCTGATATTGTTTCCCTGCGGCAGATTTCCATCACATACAAGGGGAAACCATTTGCCCTTCGCTGAATTGGTGTTACACCATTGATTGTGTAGGAACCTAATGCAGTTTTTGGAAAAATGGTATTACCAACTCCATTAACTGGTTGCCACCAATCGGTATTAGTGAGGTAGTTGTTTTCCAAAAAGCCATTTTTCAGTCGGTTCAGTCGAGGGTTATCTAAGTTACTAGGCAAGCTAGTCAGATTTAAGTTGCTTGTAAGTGGAATACCAGTGTTGTTGTTTAGGTCAAAATCGCCTTGGTTGCGGGCGCCGTCTACAAAAGTGCTAGACAGCAGCGTCATCGAATCAGCAATCACTGTTGCCGATCGCCAGTAGTCTCCCCCATCTGTAGGACAACCTGTTCTTCCTGGACGACAAGCAAACTTTGTTTGAGGATCGCTGCGATCGTAAAAGCTGGTAGATTCTAATGTTTGAAATTCTTCAATTTGTGTGCTACTAGTGGTGTCAGTACGGTGCAAGTTGAATCTACCTCTAATATATGCAGGTAAATCTGTTGCTAAAATCAGACCCTTTTCTCTGGGGTCAAAATTATTGCTGTTATTTCTTGCCAGAGTTTCACCGTTGTAAAGACGGATACCATTGGGGCGACGAGTCGGGTCAAGCTGAAAATCAGTTGGGCTAAGTAATTGTGATTGAGCAGTTGTGTTACTTGCATCAAGTAATGCATCTTCCCTCGTGGCATAAATAATGCCACTCATCGGTAATAGATATTCTGTACTTGTACCTCCAACTGTACCTGTAATCGTTGTAGTGATTAGTTGCGCTACATTAATATCAGTTACCCGAACTTCTGAGGGTTGACGTAGCTCGAGGTCTAAAAGGTAGCCAGTAGGGTCAGTGGCAGTTACAGGTAGGTTAGCCTGTTTAATTTCTCTCGCATCTAGGAAAGATGCTTCTTTGATAGCGCCATGAGGAGGTTGGTTACTTGGAGTACCAACGAAACTGATTTCATTATTGAGAATATAAATCGCACACAGCGCTGTATCAATTGCTGAATAATCTGCAAGTTCTAAGTTACTGGTTGAACCTATTGGTACTGTATTCTCGGTGCCAATTTTCTCTAGAGCATCCTTTAAGGGTTGATTTACTCGACGCCCATTAGGAAATACTAAGTTTGCTTGTCTTTCAAGATGAGCTTTGTAAGTAGCGAAGGTGCTTCTACCAGGAAAGTTGTAAACAACACCGTTGTTAGATTTACCTTGTTGAATGCTACTATCATTTAGCTCTGTGACGTTGGGTAGAGTACCTTTATTTTTAGCGGAATTGTATTCTACATCACCTGCATCTCTAACGCCGTTATTATTAGCATCGGAGAACAAATATTTATAGCTGGGGTCGTGGTAGCTACTAACACAAGCTATTGGGGTTTGCTGATCGCCTGCGTTATTTTTGTAGTGATACACAGCAGTTGCCCGCATTAGTAAATCGCCCTTGCGTGTTTCTCCTGGGTTAGGGCTACTCATGGGCATGGTGTCGGGCCAGACCAGTATATCAGTCGGAGCAGGAGTGAAACCTTGGGCAGCAGTTGGAACTGTCAAAAATGAGTTAGTTTGGCGACCGTAATAAGGACCGGATGGATTGTTTACACCAGAACCATCAACATAAATCCCGGCACCAGTTACAATGCGGACTCCACCGACGTTATCTAACTGATTTTCTGGAATCTTCGCGGCGTTTTTTTCCCAAAAGCCATTTCGTGCTGAAATACCCAGATCGCCAAGACTTTGGATTTGAGTGTTACGCCATCTTTGCGGAGCATTATTTGGTCTTGTCCAGTTAACAGCAGTGGTACCGTTATTAAAAATTAGCTGTTGACCATCCATGCCAACATATTTGTCACCTAATTTCCATAATGCAGGTAGGTTGTTACCGATAAAAATGCGATCGCCTAACTTAGTCTGAACACCTTCTTGGTTGCGTTTTGTTGGTTCTGTAGCCTCTAGCTGAGATGGAGTGACTTTAATATCTGTACCACTAGCTAAATTTTTCAACTTGTTATCGGTTTCTAGTGGTTCTCTCCAAATTGCTGGGGGTTCAAATGAACTGTAGGTAATAGCGGTATAGTTAGTTAGTGCGTTTCCTCCAAAAGCTACTTCAGCGAAGGGTACACGTCTTGTACGGTTTTTCAGGTAAAGTTCTATTTCATCTGCAAGAATCTTTCTCGCTGTGCTGTCATCATCAGAAGATTGGACTCGTTCTTTAACATTTTTTTTAATATCGTCTGGGTAGTCACTACTTTCAACAGCTGATTTAAGTTCACTACCAGTAGTTGCACTGTTACACGATGAACAAAGAGTGATTGCATCAGTCTTCATTTTAGCAATGCGTTGATTGTATGCATCATCGTTAAATCCGATATCTGCACCGCCGGCACTGTTAGTAGATTTGTTAGTGCTATTAATCTCTACGTTTGTTGTTGGTCCATTACCAAAGCCTTGATACAAATGAACTTTAGCAGCTTTTTGATCGGTACTTTGAGCCACGCTTCCAGTTCCTACGTTACCTCCAACAGTAATCTGCCCATTTTCTTGGTTATAAAAACAAGATGACTTACTGCTAACTTGTCGCAACTCAATACTACCTGAACCACCTCCCCCAATGAGCAAGTTGCCATTAGTATGAATTCTCCCATTCAGTGCCAAAGCTGCACCAGGTGTAATTTCTAGATCGTGTTCAGACCAAACAGCGTTGTAAGCTATAGGAACGCGACTCCGGTCTTGTTGAAATTCTAATGCGGCAAAACCTTTGTTAGCTGCGTATGGTTCAAATCCGGTTTTATCAGCCAATGCATCATAAGCTAACTTGGTAATTGGTACATTAACTGTATAGACAAAAAAGCTTTTACCTAGATTGCCTGATTGCAGTTTATACCAACTAGAATTACCCACCAAGCTAGAAAAACCAATGGCACTTGGACAGTTGGTGTTTGTATTGGCATTATCCATTGGTGGCGTTCTAGCTTCCAAGGGATTTCTTTTGCGGTTAAACTGCCCTGTGGTAGTGTCTCTAGTCGGTGAGCGGAAGTAAATTCCGTATAAAGTATAGGTGTCTTTTTTGCCGTTATTATCTGTATCTACGGCAAATTTCCAAGCAGTTTTTAATGATTCATCTGTCTCCAACGGGATATCTGGGGTGCTATTTGGAATATCATAAAAGAGCTTCAGACGAGTCTCATCACCAAGCCTGTATTTATCTTTTTTAATAGCGTCATATAAAGCGCTATCTGAGGGAGTTCCCCGTGGCAATGTTTGGTCTTCAAATAAAGCATCTAATTTAGCTCTAGCGCGGTCAATTGCTGGAGCCGCAGCGTTAAGAACAGCTTCATTTACCCGCACGTTACTGGCGTTTTTGCTTCTATCAAATGACCTAAATAAAATTGCAGTTGTTAGCAACACAACTACCAGCGCTACCATTGCCACTGTTGGCAATACAAAACCGGCATTTGCCGATTCTCTTCGTCTCTTGGTGATAAATAAAGTCCGCAATAGCCAATTAATTAACTTGTTAATTGCGGTTAGATATTTTTTGCTAAACTTATTAAACCTTCTAGATAATATTTTTATTGCCTTGACTAGCTGGCGTTTTGAAGACATAGCTGCTTTCCTGTCAAGTGGATTTCACTAAAGTTTGTATTTTTTTATTGAAAATTAAGCCTATCGAGTAATTTCGCAGGCTAATGCAAAGATTTTGTTTATGTTACTAATTCACTGTGTTTTACCGCTTTTTATATGTGGTATTAACGCGAAAAATCCCATTTATTAGAGTTATATCATTTGTGATAATTGGGTATTATTGCGGTAAATACGGATTTTATCTGAATTATTTAATTTATCGCCGACAAAGGATAATAGCCCCATAATTTCACATTATTTTTGCCAAAGGTATTTCAGCAACAGGTGATTTCCCGAAGCTGTTGTTAGCAAAGTAAACTTATAATACCCATCTGTTAAAGAAAACATATCAGTTGATGAAAATTTTATATTAGATAGTTAAAAGCCTCCCTTAAATGGGGAGGCTTGAGTGGTAAGTATTCTTCTGTGGAGTTAGTCTGATAATTTATCAGATTAATTTTGATGGGCTAGTAAGGGCTAAAGTGCTGTTAGCGGAGCTTTCCCGTAGGGTAGCGCTTACTACGAAAATGCGCCCAACATAAAACACGTTTTAAGGAATTGGCGATTGTTAGTAATGATTAAGGTTAATGCCAGCTTCTTTTGCCATTGCGTGCAAGCCTTTGCTTTCTAGGGTTTTGATGGCTTTGGTTGACAGTTTCAGTTTAACCCAACGGTTTCCTTGGGGCCACCAAACGCGCTTGCTTTGCAGGTTGGCTTGCTGAAGCCGTTTGGTACGACGGTGGGAGTGGGAAATTGCAAAGGCGTTATTTGCCTTTCTACCAGTTAGTTCACAGCGACGAGACATACTTGGAATATCCTATTTATCTTGAACACAATCTCTTATTGTATTAAATTCTTGCCAAGTAAGGTGCAATATTATATCCTTGCGGCATTAGCAATGTGAGAATATGAGGCAGCAGCCTAAGAGTAGACATTCCCTGGCAGAGCCAGGGAACGAGAGAGACTCTGATGAATGCTATTTTGCGGCTTGTTCTGTCAGCTTGGTGAGGACTTCATTTGAGCGTTCGACGAAGGATTTCATTCCTTCAGCGTCAAAGCCTTTCTGAGACATCAGTGCCAAATCGTAGACGTGTTGGCAAATCATGTTCACCAATTGACCTGTAGGCGACTGTCCATCAGCTTGAATTATAGTGCCTTGGTTGAGGTTTGCCAGATTTTGAATCAGCGGGTGAGCGGTATTCACTAGCAAAATGTGGTCTTCGGGAAACTCTGCACTTTGTTGCTGCATCATGGCGTTCATTTCTCGCAAGCGTCGCAGAATTTCTGGTAGTAGCACCATTGCTGGTGGTGTTCCTTGCGGATCGTCAGATTTCAAAGCTTCGGTGCGGATGTTGAGTTTGGGTTTGTTGAGTGCTTTCTCAAACAGTTCTTTGACGACTTCACTGCGGGTTTTGTTGGTCGCGGGGTCAACTATTTCGCCAGCTTTGTCTTTATCGAGCAAGGTATTATCTAGGTCAGAGTCTACCCGCGTGAATTTAACATCTTTATATTCTTGCTCTAGGAAGTTGATAAAGTGGGTGTCGATGAAGGAGTCCATAAATAGGACTTCTAAACCTTGGTTTTTGTGCAATTCTACGTAGGTAGCTTGCGTGGCTGCGTCGGTACAGTAGAAAACGCGGTTTTCGTGACGTTCTTTGTTACGTTCTAGGTATTCTTTGAGGGTGGTGTATGGTGACTGAGGGGTGGAATCAGCCGTTTGGGGGGTGACATCTTGCCATGCGTCGCCTTCTTCGGATTGTACCTCAACGGTGGGGTGGGCAGACGCTTCCGGGCGGGGAGACCCCGCCCCTACGTGGGTGGTGCGGAAGATGATGATGTCTTCGACTTGTTTTTTGAATTTGTCGTCGTTGAGAACACCAAATTTAACGAAGGTGCTGAGGTCTTTCCAGATGCTGATGTATTGTTCGCGATTATCGCGATAAACTTCTTTTAAGCGATCGCCTACTTTTTTGGCTATATAATCGCCTATTTTCCGCACGGTGCGATCAGTTTGTAAGGCACTCCGCGATACATTCAGGGGAATATCAGTGCTATCAATTACACCCCGCATGGGAACCAGAAATTGCGGAATAATTTCTTCGCAGTTGTCGCTGACAAAAACTTGGTTGCAAAATAGCTTAATTTGCCCTTTTGTCACATCTACATCCGGCTTCATCTTCGGAAAATACAAAATCCCGTTGATGATAAACGGATAATCTGTATTCAGATGCACCCACAAAAGCGGTTCTTCCTGGAAAGGATACAGGTAGCGGTAAAACTCTAAATAATCTTCTTTACTCAAGCTACTTGCAGATTCTCGCCAAGGTGCTTTCTGCCTGTTTAACACCTCACCCTCAAGTTTGATGGGTACTGGCATGAAATCGCAATAAGTCTTGACAAGATTCTTAATTCGTGATGTTTCTAAATATTCCTCTTCTTCTTGTTGCAGGGTGAGGGTAATGGTAGTGCCGCGAGTTGTCCTCGGTGAATCGGACAGTGTAAACTCTGGTGAACCATTACAACTCCAGTGAACTGCTTGGGAACCTTCTTTATAAGATAAGGTATCGATTTCGACTTTTTGCGCCACCATGAAGGAGGAATAGAAGCCAAGACCAAAGTGACCGATTATCGGTTGGTCTGATTTGCCTTGGTACTTCTGAATAAATTCTTCGGCACTAGAAAAGGCAACTTGGGTGATATATTTTTTCACCTCATCGGCAGTCATCCCGATGCCGTTGTCGGTGATGGAGAGGGTTTTGTTGTTTTTGTCAATGGCGATTTCAATTTCTGGTTCGCCGATGTCACCTGTATATTCCCCAGCGCGAGATACCATTTTCAACTTTTGGATGGCATCTACAGCGTTAGAAACCAGTTCCCGCAAGAATATTTGGTGGTCGGAGTAGAGCGACTTTTTGATAATCGGGAAAATATTCTCAGTATGAATACTGATAGTGCCTTGTTCAAGCATGATTCCTAAAGTACGGTACAAGTATCTGAATTATGATTCTGGCAAATACATCATAGCCCTCTGCTTTTAAGGATAAACCCGAAGAATAGTAAAGGGCATGATACCAATTAGGATTGTAAAGGCATAACTTAGGCGATCGCTTGTTTTTTCAGCATAGTTTGCCCCCATAGAGTGATTCGGATTTCCCTACCCCTGCTAAATATCTTCCTACTTAGTATTTTTTTCCAACACTAAAAAATAGTGATATGGATGGATGGGGTCGGTAAATTCTTGCTTGATAGTTAATCCTGCTTTGGCAACTGAGTCTAAAATCCGCTTTTTGGGATATCCTTTTAATCCCATTTCCCAATAATGCTCGTTACATACTGGTTTTGTACTCCAAAATTTTGGCATGTGAAGTAATAAATATCTTGACCTGCGTGCGTAAGAATATTTGATTTGAAGTGCCAAGAATTGGGCATTATAGGGAATCGAAATTACTAAAAATTTCTTTGTAATAAGTGCAAGTTGTTTTAAAGCTTGTTCTGACTGTTCATAAGGCAAGTGTTCCAGCACCTGAAACAGTACAATTGCATCAAATTTATCTTTGAGCGTGGAAAAATCATTTGTTAGATCCAAAATTATGTCTGGTTCTAAGTTGGGATCAATATCAGCAGTGGTAACGTTATAGCCATTGCGTTTGAGAAGATCCGTTAACAGAGAATTAAAAATCCCAATTTCTAGGATGTTTTTTACCTGTGACCCTAGCGTAAATATCAAACGCAACTGATGGTGGTAACTAATCAGCCTGTCTTTTGATAAATATTCGGAATTTCTCAGGTTTAATGAGCTAATGAGTTGCATAAAATGGACTGACTAAAGTTGTGGGTATACTATTAAATTTTTCCCAAAAAATCAGCCCAAGTAACAATTTCAGCTAAAAAATATCTTTGTCATTACAAACAGCCTGGGACTTAAGTCCCAGGCTGATAGCTAAAGTCGGATAAATCCGACTCAAATTATATCATGTCGGATAAATGACATATAGAGACGTTCCACGCAGAGGCGTCTCTACGAGGGTTACTATTCTTCCCGCGACAATGTAGTAATTTGTGGCAATGAAATTTTAACTGTCACTTTTTTGTTAAAGGTGAGTCCGTTATCGCCTTTGTCGATTAAAATGGTGTCGCCAGAGATAAAGGTATTCTCTAACAACTTGGTAGCGATCGCATTTTCTACTTCTCGCTGTATTGCCCGTTTGATTGGACGTGCGCCGTAAACTGGATCGTAACCGATTTCTACTAAGCGATCGCACGCTGCTGGCGATATCTCTAATGATATTTTTTGGTCTGCGAGCAGATTTTCCACCCGTTTGAGTTGAATGCGGACGATATACCGCATTTCTGCACGGCTCAGGGTGTGGAACAAAATTATATCATCGACGCGGTTGAGAAACTCTGGGCGAAAGTGCGATCGCAAAGCTTCTGTTACCCGCTTCTGCATCATGTCATATTTGGAATCATCACCAGACACATCAAGAATGTATTCGCTACCGATGTTACTGGTCATGACAATGACGCTGTTCCTAAAATCAACTAATCTGCCCTGTGAATCAGTAATTCTACCGTCATCCAAAACCTGCAACAAAATGTTAAATACGTCTGGATGCGCTTTTTCCACTTCATCCAGCAGCACCACCGAGTATGGACGGCGGCGAATCGCTTCCGAAAGTTGACCGCCTTCTTCATAACCTACATATCCGGGAGGCGCTCCGACTAAGCGAGAAACTGAATGTTTCTCCATATACTCGGACATATCCAACCGCACCAATGCGTCACTAGAATCGAAGAGAAACTGCGCTAAAGCCCGCGCTAGCTCGGTTTTACCTACACCAGTCGGTCCCATAAACAAAAATGAACCAATCGGGCGTCCTGGGTCTTTCATCCCCGCACGAGCGCGACGAATTGCGGCTGATACTGCTGCTACAGCTTCCTCTTGCCCAATGACTCGTTCGTGCAAATGGCTTTCTAATTGCAGTAATTTTTGTCTTTCGGATTCCAACAAGCGATTTACGGGAATTCCCGTCCATTTGGCGACGATTTCCGCAATATCAGCTTCGGTAACTTGTTCGCGCAGTAAGGTAGTACCTTGGTTTTGAGTTTCCAGAAGTTGCGCTTCTTTTACTTCTAAGTCGCGCTGTACTCGCTCTAAATCGTCATATTTTAACTTGGCTGCTTTGTTGAGATCGTAGTTTCGTTCGGCTTGCTCAATTTGTACCCGCAACGCTTCTTCTTGTTTCTTTAAAGCGCTGATCGCTTCTAATAACTGCTTTTCGCCTTGCCATTGCTCATTAAAATCGTGCTGTTTTTCGGTTAAATTGACGATTTCTTGCTCAATTCGCTGCAAACGTTCTTTTGTTTGCGCCGTACCTTTCTCTTCTCCTGCCAATGACAGCTTTTCCATTTCTAGCTGCATTAAGCGGCGGTCAATAATTTCTAATTCCGCAGGTTTGGAGGTAATTTCCATTTTCAGCTGGGCTGCGGCTTCGTCTACTAAGTCGATCGCTTTATCTGGCAAAAAGCGATCGCTTATATATCTTGATGACAATGTAGCCGCCGCGACTAACGCCGAATCAGAAATTTTTACATTATGATGCACTTCGTAACGTTCTTTCAAACCGCGCAAAATGGAAATGGTATTTTCCACGCTGGGCTGATCGACAAATACTTGCTGAAATCGTCTTTCTAACGCGGCATCTTTTTCGATATATTTACGGTACTCATCTAACGTAGTCGCGCCAATACAACGTAATTCTCCCCGCGCTAACATCGGTTTGAGTAAATTCCCCGCATCCATCGCTCCTTGTTGGTTAGAACCAGTACCAACAACGGTATGCAACTCATCGATAAATAAAACTATTTGACCGTTTGATTCAGTAACTTCACGTAGAACTGCTTTTAAGCGGTCTTCAAATTCACCTCTGTATTTTGCCCCAGCAATCAAACTACCCATATCTAAGGAAATTAGCTGGCGGTTTTTCAAAGATTCGGGAACATCACCATTAACCATCCGCTGTGCTAAAGCTTCAGCGATCGCTGTTTTCCCTACCCCAGGTTCACCAATTAATACTGGGTTATTTTTGCTGCGACGCGACAATACTTGAATTACGCGGCGAATTTCATCATCGCGTCCTATTACCGGGTCGAGCCTACCAGCTTTTGCTTGTTCTGTCAAGTCTCTGCCGAACTTTTGTAAAGCTTCGTAACGAGATTCTGGAGCTTGATCGGTTACTTTTTGGCTACCGCGAACAGTTTTGATCGTCGCTTCTAACTTCGAGGAGTCCAAATTAAAAGCTTTGAACATTTTGCGTCCGATGCGATCGTCCTCAGCAAAACCCAGAAGCATGTGTTCCACAGAAATGAAGGAATCCTTCATCCTAACTCTTGCTTCTTCGGCTCGGTCTAACATAATATCTAAATTGCGACCGAGGTAAAGCTGCTCGTTTTTGCCAACTTTCGGCTGACGTTGGGTAAAAGCTTCGACTTGCTGCTGCAAACGAAACGGATCAACCTCACACCGCGCGAGGATGCGTGTTGTTAAGCCTGTAGGTTCTTCTAATAAAGCGATAATTAAATGTTCAACATCTAATTGCTGTTGTTGATAAGCACGAACTACATCCTGAGATTTAACGATCGCTTCCCAGGCTTTATCAGTAAATTTATTTGGATCTGTAGGCTGCATCTTTAATAATTTTGGATTTTAGATTTTAAATTGGTAATTGGGCATTGGGCATTGGGCATTGGGCATTGCACTTTTCCCTTTCCCATTTTTCCTGAAGAAAATCCCCATTCCCCCATTTCCCCATGCCCCATGCCCCATGCCCCATGCCCCATGCCCCATTCCCCACTCCCCACTCCCCATTCCCCATTTCCTAATCTAAAACGAAAACACCGTTCTGAGTGTACTTTGCCAGATGGTGCCGTTGGAGCTATCGTTATTAGGGTTGCTCACTAGGGATAGTATAGGGGTAATACTGATATTGTCGCTTAATTGTAGATTGTAGAACGCCTCGAAGTTGGTTTGGGTAGCGTTACCAAAATCCTCAGCAACGAAAGGTTGACCGATCGCTACACCAGCAACGGTTCCGGGAAGAACCAAGTTACGCAAACCCACACCGATCGCCCAACTCAAAGGATGTAAATCTATATTTTGGTTGATGGCGGTGTTAAATCCTTGATAGTTACCGACTCCCAAACGGGTAAAAATTCCGGTGTTGCGATTTAAGGTATATTCGGCATTGACACCAAAGGCATTAATATCAGTATTGTTAATTTCCGCATTAGTATATTGTAGCCTAAATGCAAAGCGGGAACTTGGGGAATATTCTACTTCGACACTGGCTTGATGGCGATCGCCAAATAAGCCTCCGTCTGTAGTTGAATTGAATTCATTAGCGTTGGCAGCGATGTAAAGCGATCGCACGGTGAATTTGCTATTTTTTGGTTGCCATGCGATCGCTGCACCTGCACCACCTTCTCGATCTATTTCATTTTGAACAATCAGAGGATTATTGATAAAAAAGGTGGAACTAAAATCAACCGCTTCGTTGTTCGCATATCTGTTACGATCAATAAAATCCCGTGGCAGCATTTTTGCCCCAACGGTGAGAGCTAAATCTGGTGAGGGACGAAACGAGTAGTATAATCGCCTCAGATGTAATTCCTCTACGTTAGTGTAATCGAGTCCTCCATAATTGCCGATAAAGCCGCTGTTTGCCACATTATTAGAATTTTCCTTTTGTGCCAAATTAATCGCATCACCGCCATTGTTACCAGATTCTAACTGAGTGACGAGTAAATCTTTTTCGTTAAAGCTGGTATTGAGATTTAAGCGCGAACGGGCGATTATGGTAGTGCTGGCGTTACTACCGCTGGTGGGGGCAAAAATTAATTGACCATTGAGCTTTGTTGTGGTAGAAAATTGATGTGCTTCGAGATAATTTGCGCTTGTGGTTGTTGTGTTGACACGTTTTTGTAAATCATCCAAAGCAGACCGATATTCTTTTTGCAACCGCCTTAAGGTGATAATATCTTCTTGAATGTATTGATCGCCGATGGCTGTAGCAATCAAGCCTTCAACTTTATCTAAAGTAGCCGCTAAACCAGCGGCAAATTCATAACGGCTGAGAGGACGATTGCCTTTAAAAGTGTTATCAGGAAAACCAGAGATAACATTATAGCGTTCCATAAGCGATCGTAATGCCTGATAAGCCCAATCTGTTGGTTGTACATCAGACAATTGAGAAACCGAAGTTTGCGGAGTTAAAAACTCAGAATCCGCGTCCACATTAACAGATTTATTCGCTACTTGATTAACAATTGGGAATTGGGCAATGGGCATTGGGCAATGGGCATCGGGCAATGGGCAATGGGCATCGGGCATTGGGCAATGGGCATCGGGCAATGGGCAATGGGCATCGGGCAATGGGCAATGGGCATCGGGCATTGGGCAATGGGCATCGGGCATTGGGCGGGGAAACCCCGCCCCTAGTGTCTCCCTTGTCCCC
>NZ_JBPAOH010000071.1:0-37007 GCF_050875635.1 Tolypothrix sp. VBCCA 56010 | reverse complement strand
GGAATGGGAGGAGGTCAGAATTAGAAGGACATGTGGCGTCTGGCGGAGGGACGTTCCGGCGGAATGTTTGTAGGAGAGACGCTCCGGCGGAACGTCTCTACCAAAAATCGGGGTGATTTAACCGATAAAGGGTACACCTGATACAGCGATCGCACCCGCAATTGCACTAGCTGCGAGGGATGTTAAAGCTGTACCAAATAACCACCAAGCTGCACTGGCAACGGTTTTCTTGGTTTCTTCGGCTTGCTTTTTCGCTTGGTCTTTAATTGCCTTTAAACGTCTTTGTGTTTCTTTTTGGATGCGTTCGGCTTGGTGCAAAACGCTATCGCGTGAGGCTTCGATTTGGTCGATAATCTTATTAGCTTGCGCTTCGGAAATATCTTGACGCGAACTAATGATAGAAACTAAAGTACCACGGTCGAATTGACTCAAGCGATCGCGCAAAGCTTCAAACCCAGCTTGGGGATCGTCAAACACTTTCGTAACGTCTTGCTTAATTCCTTCGTAGTTGAGTTCGGGACGATCCAGCGCGTTGAGATAGTCGCGAATTTTCCCGAAAGTTCCCTCAACTATTGATTGCACTTGTTGCTGAATCTGTTGGTACTGTTCTACAAGTGAGTTGCTAACCGATTCGATTTGGTCTACAATCCGGTTTGCTTCTTCTTCGGAAATATCCTCACGTTGAGATAGCAATGCAACTATTGATGAACGGTCGATTTTAGCAACGCGATCGCTTAAACTTCCAATTCCCGCACGGGGAGAAGACAACAACAATTGTAAATCGCGCTTGATACTATCTGGGTTAAGTTCTTCTTTGTTAGTGTTCCGCAAATAGTTTTCTAGATTCGCTTCAAAATCTAAAGCTTGTTTGGTAGCACGATTTGCAAAGCGACGCGGTGCTTTTACAATGCTGTCAATCGCTGATTGTACTTCATCGATTATCTGATTAACTTGTTCTTCGCTTAAGTTTCCGCTGGAGGTGACAAGTTTAGTTAAGGTTTCTCGATCGACTTGCGATAAGCGATCGCGTAAAGCAGAAGCACCTTCTCTGGGATCGTCGAGAAATTTTTCTAAATCTGCTTTGATACCTTCTGGATTCAGTTCTTCCAGATTGGTGTTGCGAAGATATTCACCGATTGCTGTTGTCGTTTGTTCGTATTGTTGTTTCGCTTGATCCGCGACTTTTTGCGGTGCTTGTAAAATGTTATCGCGTACCGATTCCAAATTATCGAGAATTTGGTTAAGCTGTTCTTCGCTTAAATCTTGACGCTGACTCAACAGTTGAACAAGTGTATCGCGGTCAAATTGCGATAAGCGATCGCGCAGTAAGCTGATTCCGGCTTGTGGATCGTCGAGCAATACTTTAAACTCGCGTTTTATCGCTTCCGGATTGAGTTCTTCTTTGTTCGTATTTTTGAGATACTCTTCTACTTTTTGACGCACTTCATCAGCTTTGCCTTTTGCTTGTTCTTGCAATTCTTGAGCGCGATTTAAGACATTATCGCGAGTACTTTCGATTGAACCAACAATATTATTAGCTTCTTCATCGCTGATGTCTTCACGTTGCTTCAGCAATTGTACAAGAGTGTCGCGGTCAAATTCTTTGAAGCGATCGCTTAAATCTCCAAAACCCGCTTTTGGATCTTCCACTAACTTCGCAAAATCGCGTTGAATACCTTCTGGGTTGAGTTCTTCTTTTCCAGTCGAACGCAGATAATCTTCGATGCGGGTGCGGAAGTTTTGATTTTGTTCTTTGCCTTCAGCTTGCCGAACAACTTCTAAAACTTCGTTGCGATCGCTTTCCAATTGCTCGGAAATTTCTTTGATCCGCTCTTCGCTGATATCACCACGTTGCTTCAGCAAGTTGGTAAAATACTCTAAATTGAGTTCTTCTAATTGCTGTCTTACTTTTCCTGCATCTGCGTTTTGGTCATAAATCACATCTTTGAATTCATCTTTAATCGTCAGCCGATTAAAATGCCAAGGCAACGAATTCAAAATGTACTCTTCTACATCTGCCTTAATAGTGTTAGTCGGTGCTGCTGGCAATTTTCCAGCTACTTGCTCAGTTGCTTGTTTGCTTAACTTTTGTAGTTGTTGTGTGATTTTATCAACATCTACATCCTTAAATTGTTCTTTCAACTTTTGCAACTGAGGTGTGATTTTATCCAAATCTATATTCGATAGATTTGCGTTTTTCAACACTGCTGGAACTGCGGCACCCAAGCCTAATTCAATAGCTTGTTTCATCACACCATTGCCTTGCTTGCCGCTACCACCACCAGATGTAATCAATTCCTGGAGCTTTTCACCTAATTTATCAGAATTTAGGTCTTCCGGAGTCGCCGAATTGAGCAAATTCAGCACTTGCTCTGTGGGATTTTGGCGATTTAAAACTTGTTGCCAAGCACCTTCTAGTTGGTCAGCAATGCCATTAATGTCTTCTTGAGAAAAGTCAGAACGACTGCTGATTAAATCAACAAAAGTCTGGCGATTAATATTTTTCAAAACATCGCTATCGCCGATAGATTCTAAATCACCATCTTTCAGCAACTGGTCAAATTGATTGCGAATATCTTTGGTATCCAGCTTTGGTAATTGCAGAGAACTTAAAGAACTTTGCAGCGTATTTTTGATACTGTCAGAATCAAAACCAGAAGTTAATTCGCGACGAACTGCGGCTGTAATATCTTCTGCTGTAGAAACCATTTGATTTTTAGCAGCATTAGCACCTAAAGCAGCCGTTGCTGTTCCCATCATTCCTTGAAAGCCAGCACTTGCAGTCTTTACAAGAGAACCAATTAATGAACCTACGGCTGTTGATCCTAACCAAACTATTAGTGAAAAGTAGGCAGACCAAATAACTACACCAATAATTGCTCCTAATACTGCGCTACCAATTAAGCTCAGTTTTACTGCTAGAAAAGAAGCAGCGAATAAGGCAATACTTGCAGTTATCAGTGCCCAAGTTCCTACTTTTGCTTCAACTCCACGAATTGTACTACCCAAACTTTGGGAATCATCATCAGATGAGTCACCCCCTAAAGCAGCGATTCCCACAGCTACAGAGAAGTTTGTTAATAAAAATTGGAAGGCAAATGCCATCAATACACCAGATAGCATTGCTACCAAAAACTTAGGTCCCGAAAAGGCTACCGAAACTTCCGGAATTACAACTGCCTGAGCAACTGGCATTGATTGTAATCCGTGTTCGTATAACTTTAAAGCTGTTTGGAAACTGGAAAACATATTATTTTCTCACTTTCGCACTATACTATTTCAGGCTAACGACCAGTTATCTTGATATACACTGACTTCGGTCATAAATATCCTTATCAAAAGTAGTAGTTTTGCAGGCAGTTATCAAATTAATTTTTGATACATTTCTTAAAATAAACTCAGAAACACAAATTTTATTTTTATATATAGATGAAACAAGCAAGTTTTTGGTTTGTTGTTATTAACATATAGGTACAAGAACTTATATCATACTCAAGATAGAGGTAAAAGTTCTTCCAAGGGATTGATGACGAGTTGACTAAGAAAATTTACAAATAGAATTATTCAAGCCAATAAAGAAAGAAAAATATTAGTATTGGAGAATTTGCAAATGGTTGTGGGAGTACATAGACGCGCTGTAGGCGTATTTGCTCGTCGCCGGGATGCAGAAGAGGCGCTACATGAACTGAAAAAATCCGGCTTTGATATGAATAGAGTGTCTGTGGTAGTGCAAGATGCAGACGGCGATCAAAATATTGCAGGTGCGGAAGTTAGAGAACGTGTTGGCGATAAATCTGACGAAGGTGCGACAGTTGGTGCTGTGACTGGCGGTACTTTAGGCGGATTGACAGGCTTGTTAGTTGGTTTGGGGACTTTAGCAATTCCGGGAATCGGACCAATTATGCTGGCTGGGGCAACAGCAACCGCCTTAGCAACAACTTTAGCAGGTGCCGGTATTGGTGCGGTAGCTGGTAGTTTGTTGGGTGGATTGATTGGTTTGGGAATTCCCGAAGAACGAGCCAGAGTTTACAACGATCGCGTACAACGAGGACAATATTTAGTTATCCTTGATGGCACAGATGCGGAAATTGCCGAAGCGGAAAAAATTCTGCATACCGGCGGTATAGAAGAGTTTGGCATTTATAACCATCCAAATAGCCCCCCAGTAACTTCAGGTGTGGTTAGTAGAGATGTTGGTGTTACTGGTGTTGGTACTCCTGTAAGCACCACCGCACCTCTGCATAGAAAACGTGCGATCGGTGTATTTTCTCATCGCCGCGATGCAGAAGCCGCAATTGGCGATTTGCGCGATGGTGGAATATCGCTGGATCATGTTTCGATCATCGGTAAAAATGCTTCGGGCGATCGCGTCGGTGGTGTAAGTGTAAATGACCGTCTAGACAATACCAAAGCCGATGATGGCGCAAAAGCAGGTGCAGTTACAGGTACTGCATTAGGCGGTTTAGGCGGCTTATTAGTTGGTCTTGGCACCTTAGCGATTCCGGGAGTGGGTCCTGTACTAGTAGGTGGTGCGGCTGCAACTGCTTTGGCTACAGCTTTGACAGGTGCTGGTATTGGTGCAGCAGCTGGCAGTATAGCTGGGGCATTAGTTGGCTTGGGAATTCCGGAAAAAAATGCGAAAGTTTATAATGATCGCATTAACAGAGGCGATTATTTGGTAATTGTTGATGGTACAGATGCAGAAGTTCGCCGCGCTGAAGAAATTCTCAGACGGAGACATGTTGAAGATTTTGGCATTTATGATGCTACCGATTTAGACCGTCCAGGCGATCGTTCAGTTGTTGCTGAACCAGCACCATTAAATCGGGGATTTGTTGAACCAACACCTGTTGTTAACACTAACGCACCTCTGCATAGAAAAAGAGCGATCGGTGTATTTTCTCATCGTCGTGATGCAGAAGCTGCAATTGGCGATTTGCGCGATGGTGGAATATCGCTGGATCGTGTTTCGATTATCGGTAAAAATGCAGACCACAACCTAGGCGATCGCGTCGGTGGTGTAAGTGTAAATGACCGTCTAGACGATAACAAAGCCGATGATGGTGCAAAAGCTGGTGCAGTTACAGGTGGTGCGTTAGGCGGATTAGGCGGCTTATTAGTTGGTCTTGGTACCTTAGCGATTCCCGGAATCGGTCCGGTATTATTAGGTGGTGCGGCTGCAACTGCTATAGCTACCGCCTTGACAGGTGGCGCAATTGGTGCAGCAGCTGGGGGTATAGCTGGGGCATTAGTTGGCTTGGGAATTCCAGAAAAAAATGCTAAGGTTTATAACGATCGCATTAACAGAGGCGATTATTTGGTAATCGTCGATGGTACAGACGCAGAAGTTCACCGTGCGGAAGAAATTCTTAGACGGAGACATGTTGAAGATTTTGGCATTTATGATGCTACCGATTTAGACCGTCCAGGCGATCGTGGAGTTGTGACTCAACCAACATCAGTAGTTAACACTACTGAAACCAATTACGTACCGCCGATCGATCGCGACGATCCCGCAGTCATCATTATTGACCGTCGGGATGAAACTGTCTTATAACTTATTACCTCTCGTTTTTGAGCATAACCTGTTACCGATTTTAAAGCATTGCCAGGTATAACTTAGAAACGAGAGAATAAAAAACTTCCTCCTCACCACTTCACAATTTACCCGTTTCTAGTAACAATTAAACAAATGAAAAAGCTAACTCCTTTCTTTATTAGTGCTTTATTACTTTTTGGTGCTGCTGCTTGTCAAAATCCCGCTAAAACCAGCGCGGATGCACCAAATGATACTAATAAACCTGTATCTCAAACCGAAGCCCCAAGCGTACAAGCAACTGAAGCTGCGAAAGAAGACGCTCAAAGTGAAACCCGTAGAAGACAACTAAATGCCGACATTCAAGCACGCGAACAACGGAATAATGTGACTGGTGGCGATACCGACAGAGCTGTAGGCGACCTGAAAAGTCAAGTTCGCTCTAAATTGGAAGCTAACATCCCCAACGGTAATTTAGCAGTTGATGCTACAGAAAATGGCACAGTAACTGTTACCGGAACTGTAACTAATGAAGCCCAATTAGCTAAGATTGAACCTTTATCTAAAGAAATTAAAGGTGTCAAAAAGGTGGAAAATAAAGCAACCGTGAAGAAATAAGCAAAACTCAAACATTGTTTTCCATTTTCATTCAACAGGAGAAACATGGACGCAAACTTACAACAATCGGAATACGCTACTCCCGCTTCACCAAAGGAAATGGCAGCAATTGAAGGTTCAAACCCGCAAAATCTGCCAATGCTACCACCTGTTAGCGAACCGGAAAACCAATTGCAGGAATTTGGACAACAAGTTTCGGACTTTTTGGCGAAATTGCCGGAAAACATAGGTAGATTCTTTAACGAATACAAGAAACCAATTATCAACGTTGGTTTATTTATAGCAGCAATTGTCGCAGTCAAAATAGTTCTGGCAATATTGGATGCACTCAATGACATTCCGCTGCTATCTCCAACTTTTGAGTTAGTAGGAATTAGCTACTCTACTTGGTTTACTTTCCGCTATTTACTCAAAGATTCGACTCGGCAAGAATTATCTGCTAACATTGAATCGTTCAAAAAACAGACTTTTGGCAGCAATGTTGACCAAATGTAAATTAACTTTTGCCGATTAGCTTTCTGGAAAATTTGTCTGGAGAATAAAGGCATTTAGAAATGAAATATCTCTTTCGCCTTTATTTTTTCCAGACAAATTTACTAAAATTAAATGTTGTGTCCTCAATCCTTTTTGCTTGTTTGTGGTCAAGTCGAAATCAACTTTCTGACTTGACCATATTCTTATACAGTATAAGTAGCGGCATTGCCCAAAATTACATACACCAAAACGCACAAAAATCCATCTTCCTTAGTTAAGATTTTTTTGCGAAAAATCTTTGCATATATTGAAAAAATCTACCTAATGATAGAGAAACAAAGTGAGTTGATTGAGTTAATTCCTTTCTAAAGATAGTGTAATTTTCATAACAAAAACCTTTAATCTAGTTTATAAAGTTATTCAATCAGTTGAAAAAGGATTTGATTTATGGCTGAGGAAAAGTTTAATAAAGCAGTAGATTCATCCGATCGCGCCAAAGAAGATAATTACGATAGAGGTATTGTGCCTGCGGAAACTGCGGCTCGTAAAGAAAGAGAAGGAGATCAATTTAAAACAACCCCCACCGAAGAAAGAGAAGCAAGTGCGATCACCGACGACCAAACCCACCCTGGTGACAGCATCCGCACCACAGACGGCTACACAACCGATAAAGAAGGTCTGTTGAACAACCACGCAATCGAACCGGAAATGTACTACGAAACACCCGGAGACGCACGCCAAACAGAAGCAGCAGATCAAGCAGAACGTGTTGAAGAATTTGAAGAAATCAACGAAGACAAGCAAGGAGAATTGAGCGAAACAGGTGACAAACGCGGTAGAGGTCCGGGCGGCGTTTAGTTTTGTAGCATCCAAGTTTCTCTGATGATTATACGGCATTCTCTGTGCGACGGTCGGGAAGAAAGCCCCGGTCGTCGCTTATTTCGATAACGGTGAATTATCGTAATTTGCCAAAATATCAGCCGGATCGTCGTAAATAGCGATCGCTTCTTCAAGTTGACTATCATCAAAACCACCACAGCGTACCGCAATTACGCTAACTCCTGCCTCTTTTGCCGACTGAATATCATACGGTGTGTCACCCAGCATGACAACTTCATCTGGCTTTTTATTTAACTTTTTGAGTGCAGCTTCGACAATATCTGGGGATGGTTTAGAAGATTCGGCATCGCTGGAAGTTGTAGCCTCTTCAAGTAAATCATCAACTTGAGCCGCTTTTAATAAAAGAGAAAGTTCTTCACTGGTAGCTGAACTGGCAATAATTAGCCGCAAACCTTCATTTTTCATCTTTAACAGCAATTGCCGCGAGCCGTTAGCAGCAGGCAGATTTGGTGCATACTTATTGATAATCAGTTCTTTGCGTCGGTCAGCGATCACCTTTCCCTCACCTGACTCACCAGAAAGTTGAGAAATCAGTTTCGGGACAACTTGATCCCCTCCCATCCCAATTAAAGGTCGCACTTTATCAAAAGATACTTCATATCCAAAGTCCTTAAACGCCTCCACCCAAGCTTTAGCATGAGCATCATTACTTAAAACAAGTCTGCCATCAACATCGAGAATTACCGCTTGCAGTGTCATTGTGATATTTTTGACTGAGAAACAACTTACGCATCTGCGTTACTCTAAATTACTCAGAAATAGATGCCTTGACCTCTTCCTAAATCCTTACCTTTAATAAATAAAAATTAAAAAAGCACTCTTATCGCCTGTAGTGTTTTGTATGTAATTAGTTTATAGTGGGGGCAAACAGCACTACTCTCAAATCCAGTTTATATAACTTATAGATAGATGACGTGAGCGCAGTTGACCATAGAAGATTCTTATAATACAACCCCTACATAATCTCAATAAAAATGAATTTACAGCTTGACCTTTTCCTCACCGCTAATGCAGCAACCGAAAAAGGTTTGATCAAGCCCCTCGGTCATCACGAGTTGCTTCTGATATTACTGGAGTTAGCTTTGCTGCTTTTTGTCGCCAGAGGCTTAGGCGAGTTTATGCGGCGAATCCAACTACCGCCGGTAATCGGTGAACTGCTAGCAGGGGTGATCCTCGGTCCATCGATATTCGGGTTAATTCTGCCAAGTTTACAAAAGCAGATTTTTCCCCGGCTTCAGGCACAGTCAGATTTACTTTCGGTAGTCTCCTGGTTGGGAGTGCTATTTTTGCTGGTTGTAACTGGATTGGAAACAGACTTAAACTTAATTGTCCGCAAAGGCAAAACCGCCCTACTGATTTCTTTAGGGGGAATTATTGTTCCCTTTGCCACAGGGTTAGGATTGGGATGGTTTTTACCAAATAACTTTTTAGCGAATCCTAACCAACGGTTAATTTTCAGCTTGTTTATCGCAACTGCTATGAGTATTTCAGCAGTTCCGGTAATTGCCAAGGTGCTGATGGACTTAAAGTTGATTCGGCGCGACATTGGGCAAGTTACTTTAGCTGCGGGTATGACTGATGATACTCTTGGCTGGATTCTCCTTTCTGTAGTGTCGGGTTTAGCAACTAGTGGCAAATTCGATTTTGTCACAGTATTTAGGTCGGTTGCGGGAGCGGTAATATTTTTAGGAGTTGCCTTTACTATCGGGCGATCGCTTATGGCTTGGGTGTTACGCTGGGTAGATGATTACATCGGCGGCGCTACGGCTAGTTTATCAGCTTTGTTAGTTTTGGCGCTAGGTGCTGCTGCTTTGACTCACAGTTTAGGCATTGAAGCCGCACTGGGAGCTTTTGTTACCGGAATTCTCGCCGGACAATCGCCACGCTTTAGTCGAGAAGCCGGGATAACTTTGGAAGTGATTACGGCTGGGTTTCTGGCACCGATTTTCTTTGCCACAGCCGGATTAAAAGTAGATTTAGTCAAATTGTTGGCTCCGGAGACATTATTTATTGGTTTAATTGTGTTGGCGATCGCCTGTTTTGGCAAGTTCACCGGCGCTTACATCGGTTCTCGTGTCGGTGGTTTGTCGCACTGGGAAGGTATCGCGATGGGTTCGGGGATGAATGCCCGTGGCGCAATGGAGATTATTGTCGCTACTATCGGCGTTTCTTTGGGCGTGCTAAACCAGCAGATGTATTCGATTATTGTCATGGTGGCGATCGTTACTTCATTAATGGCTCCACCTTTGTTACGCTGGTCGTTGTCGAAAGTAGAAATCGGTGAAGAAGAAGCTCAACGCTTGCAACAAGAAGAACTCGCAAGCCGCAGTTTTATTAAACGCATCCGCCGGATATTGCTACCCACTCAAGGCGGACCGAATGTAAAATTAGCCGCTCAGTTAGTCAGCCATTTGGCACACCAAAATTCTCTAGAAGTTACAGCTTTGTTTGCTAAAAAAGATAAAAAAATTATAGCTAAACCCGTAAATTTACTTAATAAAACTATAAGAAATAATACCCCTGAATCAGCGATCGCCGCCGTAGCCGAGCAAATTAAACTGCCGGCGGATAGTATGTTGAACACGAAAGTAGAATCGGGAAAGGATATTGCTGACGTGATTGTTAACGAAGCCAGCAAAGGATATGACTTGATTGTGATTGGTGCAACCGAAAGTTCGCGCAAAAGCGGTGCTTTATTTAATGTGTTGGTCGATCGCGTGATTCAAGAAGCTCCTTGCGCCACAATGGTAGTCAAGTCAAATTTGCTCAAAACGAAAGATTTGGGCGAAGCGATTAACTCTTACAAGATTAGTCAGATTTTAGTGCCTACAAGTGGCGGCGAACACAGCGAATATGCAGTTGAAGTTGCTAGCACAATTGCGGCTCAAACTGGGGCGATTGTCACATTAGTTAACGTTGTGAATCGAAGTCAGCGTGAGTATATTTTGTTTGAAGAGCAGACAATGGGATCAATAAAAGATATTGCGGAACAAATTGTACAACAGCAAGCAGAAATTGGACGGGGATTAGGTGCTGAGGTGAAAACGGTAATTTTAACGGGAATTCCGGAATTAGAAATTCTCAATTTTGCCCGTTCTCAGAAAGCAGATTTAATTGTCATGGGTAGCACTATTCGGACGATCACAAATCGGGTATTTTTCGGACACCGTGCCGATGCTATTCTGAATAAGGCGCCTTGTCCGGTAGCGGTGATTACCTTAAATGGTAATTCGTCGCGTTAAGTGAAGTTGCGCTTTATTCACCCACACGCAAAAAGCCGCTGGCTCTACAAACAAAGCCTGCCGACACCACGGCTAATAGTACTCAACGCAAGCGCGGCATCAGAGGTTTGTACACGTTTCTAAACACGGCAGCGCACTCCGCATAATCCGCCAGTGCTCAACGCAAGCGCGGCATCAGAGGTTTGTACACAGGTTTGGGCTGAAGAGCGATCGCAGCATTTGTGCTCAACGCAAGCGCGGCATCAGAGGTTTGTACACTAAAGGAAATCTTGTCAGCGATCGCCTGCAATATTCCCGCGTGCTCAACGCAAGCGCGGCATCAGAGGTTTGTACACAAGTGACAAAATTCCCGGATCAACTTGGAAGGTGGTTGTGTGCTCAACGCAAGCGCGGCATCAGAGGTTTTAGCACACGATAGTAAGCGATCGCTGTCTTCGCATCCTTGACGTGCTCAACGCAAGCGCGGCATCAGAGGTTTTAGCACGCGATCGCTCGGTTGGTGAGCGATCGCTCTAATTAGTGGTGCTCAACGCCTTACGGCATCAGAGGTTTTAGCACTCGCGTACTGCATCTAAAAAATAAGTCCGGTCAATTAGTGCTCAACGCCTTACGGCATCAGAGGTTTTAGCACATCCAGGATTGGATTAACTTTAAATTCCTGTGAAGTGCTCAACGCCTTACGGCATCAGAGGTTTTAGCACTCCATTTAAAAATTTAATAAAGTAATTATATTCCGTGCTCAACGCCTTACGGCATCAGAGGTTTTAGCACCTTAAACAACGACGCAATTTGTCGCTGCGGCATCACGTGCTCAACGCCTTACGGCATCAGAGGTTTTAGCACACTGTAAATAATATGGAACGCGAAAAACCCCAAGAGTGCTCAACGCCTTACGGCATCAGAGGTTTTAGCACAGTTGCCTCAATAATGCGTGAAGCTTCAGTTTGTGGTGCTCAACGCCTTACGGCATCAGAGGTTTTAGCACTATCATCATCGTCATCATCATCATTATCGGAAGTTAGTGCTCAACGCCTTACGGCATCAGAGGTTTTAGCACCATAAACTAATTGTGGAGTAACTTTTTTGTGAAAGTGTGCTCAACGCCTTACGGCATCAGAGGTTTTAGCACACGTTGGTTAAATCGGTTTCTAACGATTTTATTCTTGGTGCTCAACGCCTTACGGCATCAGAGGTTTTAGCACTTCCGAGCGCTTGCATCGCGTCCCGGAGTTTTCCGTGCTCAACGCCTTACGGCATCAGAGGTTTTAGCACTAGCACCCGTGATAGCAGAACGCATCCCGTTTATGTGCTCAACGCCTTACGGCATCAGAGGTTTTAGCACCATTTTCATCAAAGTTTTTATTCTTCGTGGTGGTAGTGCTCAACGCCTTACGGCATCAGAGGTTTTAGCACGTCTACTCCTGATGTTGCTCCAAAGTGGCTTCATGTGCTCAACGCCTTACGGCATCAGAGGTTTTAGCACGAGATGAAAATTAGTGGGGCACGGTTCCCACTGACGGTGCTCAACGCCTTACGGCATCAGAGGTTTTAGCACGCCCAACATCCAGCGTTTACTGGAAGTGTCGTTAGTGCTCAACGCCTTACGGCATCAGAGGTTTTAGCACTCGCTTTTCGTATTACTCCTGTTACTCTTCGTTTGTGCTCAACGCCTTACGGCATCAGAGGTTTTAGCACTGCTTTACAGCTTATAATCCTGTTTCTGTTATTCAAGTGCTCAACGCCTTACGGCATCAGAGGTTTTAGCACATATTTTCAAGAATATCCTCTTTTTCCATATCTGGTGCTCAACGCCTTACGGCATCAGAGGTTTTAGCACTTTTAATGATTTTATTAAACGTTTTTTCGCTATTAAGAGTGCTCAACGCCTTACGGCATCAGAGGTTTTAGCACATCAGAGGTAGCCCTAGAAACTAAAGAATTTTGCTGTGCTCAACGCCTTACGGCATCAGAGGTTTTAGCACGATTATGATAGTACACTTTTTAAATTGTGTTTTACTTGTGCTCAACGCCTTACGGCATCAGAGGTTTTAGCACTACCAAGGTACTATCACTTGCCAAGGTGAACAGCAGTGCTCAACGCCTTACGGCATCAGAGGTTTTAGCACTACTGGTTTAAGGCGCGATATACCGATATAGCCAAAGTGCTCAACGCCTTACGGCATCAGAGGTTTTAGCACGTACATGATTAATACCTAATTACTTACACCCCAACTAGTGCTCAACGCCTTACGGCATCAGAGGTTTTAGCACTATTTTAATTTTGCAAAAGCCTGACCGATCAAGAAGTGCTCAACGCCTTACGGCATCAGAGGTTTTAGCACATAAAACTCTAGTAAAAAGTTTAACAATTAATCTAAGTGCTCAACGCCTTACGGCATCAGAGGTTTTAGCACGAAAATAGCATCTACCCAGAACGTGCTGAATTCGGTGCTCAACGCCTTACGGCATCAGAGGTTTTAGCACCGTCTGCAATATCGGTCTAGTGACAGACCTTTAGTGTGCTCAACGCCTTACGGCATCAGAGGTTTTAGCACGTTAGTTGCAGTTCCTAATCATTTAGCGGAAGTTCGTGCTCAACGCCTTACGGCATCAGAGGTTTTAGCACAGCTCAAGATTTAAACTCAGTGCAAACTGAAGTTTTAGTGCTCAACGCCTTACGGCATCAGAGGTTTTAGCACAAGGTCTTCAATTGCAATTTAAAAGTCTACATCTTCAAGTGCTCAACGCCTTACGGCATCAGAGGTTTTAGCACAACTGCCGCTAAAAAGTCAATGGCTTGTATACTTATAGTGCTCAACGCCTTACGGCATCAGAGGTTTTAGCACGGAAAGCTAACGCTTAAAAACGAAGTGATGTCACAGTGCTCAACGCCTTACGGCATCAGAGGTTTTAGCACAATCGCTTACCTGCCGATTCTGGCACAGATGTATGTGCTCAACGCCTTACGGCATCAGAGGTTTTAGCACAAGTTAGCAGTACCGCGACAAAAAGTTATTCTACTCTGTGCTCAACGCCTTACGGCATCAGAGGTTTTAGCACAGGCGCTATCATAACTTAGGATATGAGAGCCAGATGGTGCTCAACGCCTTACGGCATCAGAGGTTTTAGCACAAAAGTCACCCTTGGTTTTCAGGCTTTAGCTCAGTGTGCTCAACGCCTTACGGCATCAGAGGTTTTAGCACGCAACTGGGTGCGAGTTCCAGACCTTGAATATAAGTGCTCAACGCCTTACGGCATCAGAGGTTTTAGCACAACACATGCCTAATGCTAGCACCGCCGTAATTAATTTGTGCTCAACGCCTTACGGCATCAGAGGTTTTAGCACGTTTGGAAAGCTATTGGGTCGCCATTCAAGAAGGCGAGTGCTCAACGCCTTACGGCATCAGAGGTTTTAGCACAACACCAATTTTGCAAACACAAAATACCTCGATAAAGTGCTCAACGCCTTACGGCATCAGAGGTTTTAGCACGCCGTTAGCTGAAACCCTTATCAGATAACCAGCCATAACTGATATTACAAGCACCTGGCAGTAAGAAGCAACACAATAGCCAAATTCTCACCAAAGCTTCCCCCATAACAACAGCAGACAACCTTAAAAATCCCTGTATTGCTTAACTTCTCAGTCATTTGCATCTCCGTTGCAAGCACCTCCTGTTAATTAAAACATCTCGAACAGCAAGCCCAATCGAAGTTTCCAGCTTTTGTTTTTTGTCTGATTAATTCACACTCACAGATCCATGCATCAAACAATGCGGTATGGTTCCTCTTCACAAGTCCAAGCATTTGGACGATTATATAATGGAATGCTAACCACACATTGATGAGAAAGGCGAATCAAAAGTAAACTATCTTCTGGGGCTAATATCTTTTCTAGTTCCCAGCGCAATTTCTCACGCGATCGCATACTCAACCTAGACCGAAAAATCGAATATTGTATCCTCTCCCCATATCCTTGAAGCAATTTGTAAGCCTTTCGCCAGCGTTTCGGATCGCGAATATCATAGCAAATTAGGTAACAGTTTCGTATTTCTCCCATCACCACACCTCAGCGCAAAATTAACCGACCGAACAAACCACCCTCACCAGACCATTCTTTTTCTAACAGTCGCACCTCCAATTCAAACAAACGTCGATAAGTCAGCGAATAACCTATAACTGGATGTTTCCAACTTTCTTGTTTGCGACGTTCATAAAGTTCTACAAACTTGCGCTTACCCACTTCGCTTAACCAAACCTGCTTCCCTCGAATTTCAAAATCTGCCTTGACATCCCACTGATTTCGATTGACAGAAGCCATTACAGTCATGTCTACTAAAGGAACTCGGAAAATTTCGATAAGATCGAGTGCTAGGGGTGCAGCTTGCGATCGCGCTTGATGATAAAATCCTAAAGCTGGTTCTAATCCAACGCATAAAATAGCGTTCATTACATCTTTAATTAACAAAGCGTAACCAAAACTCAGCAAGCAATTAAATCTATCTTTGGGGGGACGACGATTTCTGCCACCAAAGTGCATTTCCTTCGGGATTTCTGGGGAAATCAAACAAGGTAAAGCGCTAAAATATACAGCAGCTAGATTACCTTCCAGACCTAATAAAGATGCTAAAGATTTTGCTTGGGAAACCTGTTTGAGAGTAGCTTTCATAATTGCGATCGCCTTCTCCAACTTCTCTGGAACTTCCGCTTTCCCCCTAGTTCCGCGCATCAAAAACTTCCGCTGTCCTTGAGCGCGACAAATCACCAACTTCCGCGCTAATTCCAAACAAGCATCAGCATTACTTAAAGCTGCATACTGACGAATTCGGCGTTGAATCGAACCTTGGCGGGTGTCAAAACTACCGAGATAGCGTCCCCCGCCGGAAATAAAATGTACCCCAATATTTTGGCAAGCACAAAAGTGCAGTGCTTGGGTGGAAATTTGCGAAAAGCTGTGTAGTACAACTTGTCCTACCTGACGTGCGGGAATCGTTTCTAGAGGTTGATTGCGACGAGTGATTTTGATTTGTTCGCCGGTTTTGCCGACACATGTACCCGGTTCGAGAATGTGAATAATTTGGCGATCGTCATCTTCGGGAAATAGACGAATTGGTTGCCATTCGCGATCGTGAGCAAGTCTAGCTTCTTCTGGCAAACAGACCGGTGCAAGAGAACAACGAGCGCACAATCGCTCATTATCGGTTACTGGTGGTCGATAAGTCGATTGTTTGAGGATGCGTGCTTGTTGAATTGCTTCGCGAACTGCCTCGCGTCCTGCATCATCCAGGGGTACGTGAATCAGGACGTTATCAGCGTGGTAGCGAATGCGACCTTCTTTTACCGGGATTTCCTGGACTAATTCTAGGAGGTAGGCATAAGCGAGGATTTGCAACTTGTCGCTTTCCCAAGCTTGCGGCTGATTGTTTTCGTTTCGACGACAGCGACCGCGTTTGTGTTCGTAGGGGATAGTTTGCCCATCACGAGTGCGGAGTGCATCAAGCCGACCGCGTAAACCTAATTCTTCGCTTTCGAGAAATAATTCTTCCCATTCCTCATCTTCTTGCTTTTCGAGTTCAGCGTGTAATCTGCGTCCGGCAAAAACTGCGGCATCTTGAGTGTAAAGTTCTTCGACTTCTTCAAGGTAAAATAAACGGGGACAATAGGCGATCGCGTGCAGCGCAGAAACGCGAATAGTTTCGAGTTTGGTAGAAAATTCGAGAGTTTGCATAAATGTCTGTAAGGAAGTTGTAGTTTTTACGCCTTACGACATCAGAGGAAATACTATTTTAAGGAATTCCTGCTTGTTGAAAGATTGCTTGGGGTGTAATTTGCAACTTTTCAAACAGCAAATCTTCTAAAGAATCTTCACCTCGTTTGGTTTGAGGTGGAGCATCAGGGTAGAAAATCGTGATAGTCTTAGCTCTAGTATCCACAACCCAAACACGAGAGACACCAGCTTTGAGGTAGTTAGTTGCTTTTTCGGTCATTTCGCCAAAAGTTTGACCAGGGGAAATAATTTCGATGGCTAATTCGGGTATTACAGGACAAGCCTCATCTGCAAACCAATCCACAGCAAGGCGATTGTAGGATACATATGTCAGGTCTGGAACTGGAACCCAATCTTGGCGATCGCAAGTTAGTTTTATTGCCCATTCGATTACAACCCGACCTTTTCCTTGTGCCCATGCAGACAATAATATAAACAACGCGCCAGTAGTTGAACTATAAGAAAATTTGGGAGACATTTCATCATTTTTGAATTTTGGAATTGCCTCACCATCGACGAGTTCATAGGTAATATCGCTTTCGGGAAGTGCAAGGAATTCCTCTAAGGTAAGGTGTTTTAAAGGGGATTTAATCATAAACGTTGAGTGGAATTCACCGAAGCTCTATTTGTAGTTTAGGGGCAAGTGGGGGTTTAGTACCGGATGACATCAGAGGTATGTCAAAGTTAACGAGGGTCAATAATTAAAGTGAATTTATCTGAAGAAGGTGTGTTGTTGATAATTGATGGCTGTGCATCAAAACGATACCTCTGCCAGCGAGTATTAATTGAGCCAATATGGTCAACCCAAATTGGTAATTCTACTTGTCCCTCATTAGCAGGAGTTAGCCAGTACCATTTATCCTTAATTTCACGTATAAGCGAGATATCATTAACTGCATCATCACTTAATCCTAAGCTGAGAATACCAGTTCGGTTGACTTTTTCAGGAAACTCTAAAGCTTCGATAATACGTGACTCTAAGGTAAGCTGTTGCTGAGTTTCAGCGGAACTATCTACCCAACAGAGAAACTCAATGTTGCACAATGTTTCAATGAAATCAGGTGCATTGCCTAACTTAGATTGTTTGCTAGCAACCCCATATTTAAAACGGCTCAACTTGCGAAGGGTGGTAGCAATTTTGGGTTGGTGTGCGTAGGCGAAGGCTAGCTTGACACCTGCATGTCTAGCGCGGAAATACTCGCCCACCAGCGATAGCAACATTCCGTAAACCGTTGCGGGAGGAGGAAATGGATAAGTTTCAGCTAGAGAACGAGCATAAGTCTTGCGAAAACTGGCGTATGGTACTTCAATATATAGTGCGATCGCCATATTAATTTCCCACAATTTTATATTCACCACCAAAACCAGCGATGCGCTGACGGACTTCTTTCGCAGCGGCGTACACTCCCGGCAAAATTGTTACTTTCATTTCTTTGAGTTGTTGCCCTTGTTTCGTGTTAAAAATATCACCACCAATAATTAATTCATCAGTTGGAATATCTCCTGCTTCCACTCGCAGAATGAGCTTTTTAAGGGTGTAAGTTTGATTGGCAACATCATGCTCAAAGCAATTTTGAATCCGCGAAGAGTGGGCATTGGTACAGCGGAAAATGATAGATGCTGGTGAGAAATCGTAGGCAAAGCGGCTGTGATTACCTGCAACTTGTGGGGGGTCAATAATTCCATCAATGAAGCTGGCAATATGGGCTTTTTTGACTACATCACTTAAATTTAAACCGAAGGAATACTGATATTCTGTGGTATGCATTTCTGCGTTATACAGAGACAATTGTCCTTTTTTCTTCTCGCCGCTGACACAGTTAAAAGATAATTCACCCCGGTAAGGACGCAAACTTATAGCCCTACCAATTGCGAGGGGACTTTGGCGCTTGGTAGTTTTGCCTTTTGGCTTTTCCTTTTTACCTTTGGATGTTTTAGGCGCTTCTGCGGTTTCTTCCTCCTCCATATCTTCTTCCTTTTCTTTAGCTGCGGCTTCTGCATCCATAAAACCCATCAAGTCATCGTCAATAAACACATTTCCTGCTGGGTTCCAATCTTTTCTTTTCTCGTCTGCATACTCCAACTTGCCGAAATCAGGGTAATATTTGCGATTGACTGATTCTGGGTTTTCTAGCTGGAAGCGGTAGCGCAGCGCAAAACGAATAGCTTCTGCCGAGACGGTGGTGTGCAAGTCATCTTGATGAAATACTTTTTGGAGGGTTGTGGTATTTCCTAAATTATCGCCTCGGTTGTTAGCAGCGATCGCTTCATTAGTTAAAATTGTGCCGTAGAGATAGTGTGTTGCCATAAATAATTCTCCCTAGTTTTCGTTTTTAGATGTATCGCTGCCGTAACTCAAAACCGCAAATAGCAGTAAATTTTGAAATCTGTCGAAGTTACGCGGGTTAAAGACAAAAGCTCGAATGCGTTCTGCATCTTCGCGAATAGGAACTAAGACATTCCCCTTAGTTGCATTCAGACAAAATTGCAAAAACCAACTTGCTAAAGCACCAGGAGTTTTAGCCCGCAAAATCTCATTGCGGATTTTCTCCCGCCTGACTTCTACCAAACGGCTGAAGTCGAGATTATTCTCTCTTGCTCGTTCTCCGAGTTCTCCCATTGTCATTTCCCAAGCCTTATGAAAAGCCTTAATAATTGCTTTGTCATCTTCATCACGAATGGCTTTTGCCATTTGGTTTAACCCTCCTCTTTGAAATAACATCCGGTTAAAATCTTTTTTCTCACTCACCAAAGTTGTAAACTTAGCACACCAATGTCTGTCAGCTGCTAAATTTGCCGCTACTAATTCGGGAACTGGACTATTGGGAATAGCATAACTTCTGCCACCATTGATTTTAATTAACTTGCTGCGACCAAGATATTGTTTAGCGGCACGAAAAACATTTATTTCTGCATACCTTCCCCGTAGTTTGATGCTGATACTGCGATTGATTTGATTTTTATCCCAAGCAACCTTACCCATTGCAATTACCTGACATCCCGAAACACATTCTGCCTCAGCAATATCATCAGCATTAAGGTCAATTAAAAAAGATAGCGCTGCCTCTTCTGCACCTCCGACAACACGTCCTAAATAGTTATTGCTAAACCGTTGGAAATTTTGACTGCTACTGGTAAGACTTTGCATTGAGTCTGCAAAATCTCTTAAATCAATAACATCAGGAACTACAATGCAAGCTTGAGCTTTTTCTTTGTAGGTGCGGGGGCGAAGTAAAAACACCACACACCCCACCATTAAGTAAAGTAATAAAATCGCCTCCTTTGGGTTTGCTTGCAGTGCTTTTCTACCTGTCATTGCGCCGGGAATAATCCATTGAGGCAAAGTAGCAACTCTCGGTAGAATAGCATTTGGCTCATGAAGTAGCTTTGTACCTTTTGCTATCTGATGAGCATAACCATCTAAAGCTTTATAAGTAAATGTATTACCTTCATCCGCATTGTCTATTTTCAAAGTAATTGGCTGTGCTTCTTTTTGTCCCCAGCGTGCATCTTTTCCTTTTTGCAAAAAAGTTAAACACAAGCCTTCATGAATTGCTAATTTTAAATCAGCTGCATCTTCTCCAATAAATTGACCGGGCAAATCAATTAACTTATCCTCAGTTAATTTGAAAGAAGCCTCTAGAATGCGGCGCAATGCCTCTTGTTCGGTGAGAGAATCATCCCAGGTAATTTCTACAACATCAGACTTAAAAGTGGCTTGAATGCCTTCTGGCTGGTTGTCTTCCCAAGCTTGAATGGTTGCAGCCAAGCCACCCATCGCTGCACGGTGATAAATTGTATAATTTGGGTTTGTGAGTCGGTAAATTAAAGCCATTTCGCTCCTGTTCCCTCCCGTGTCTGTTCGTTGTAGTCGTAGGTAACGGCATCTTTGCGGGTAATACGAACTCCGCCTAATGGCTGCCATTTCAAAACCTCTTTGCGGATGGGAATAGCCACTTCATGCTTGCGTATCCAGTCAGCGTCAGGTTCACCCGATAAATCTTTTTGTTTCCAAGCTTCATAATCAGCTTCCAGAATCACGGAAATGGTGTATCCTTCGGCACGAGTGGAACCAGGACGAGTGCGCCACAAACCTGATTTTTTCGGTATCCCAAAGAAACAAGCTCTTTTCTCTGCTTCTTTGTAGTCGTATTCCTTTAAATCACTAAGGGCAGCGAAGTGTTCCGCTAAATGTCTTTGATGTAACGGTTTGTTAATTGCAATTAGTTGTTGAATCCAAATTTCAGCGGTTTTCAGTTCCTCTTTTTCGTAAGGTTTAGCGTTATTTTCAGCAGTTAGAGGACAAATTAAGCCTGTTTTCGGTTCTCCCGGTTTGTCGGGGCTAGCACGACGGTTAAGCCTTCCCATACGCTGAATTAAGGCGGGAACGGGAGCAATATCTGTTATGAGTAAATCAGCCGATAAATCTAAGCTTATTTCTGCCACTTGAGTCGCAACTAAAATTATTGGTTGCTCTTTTTGCTTAAAATTATCAATGACTTGCCGATGGCGATCGCTTCTGTCTTTGTAACGCAACCGCGAATGGTAGACGTTAACTGAAATCTCAGGAAATTTCGATTTAGCTTGGGTGTAAATTTGGTTTGCCCATTCCACCTGATTTCTCACCCACAGCACTTTGCCATTTTTCGCAACACATTCCTTCACTGCATCCCAAACTTCCTGGGAATTCGCTGGATATTGAATGCGATAGCGTGGTAAAGTTTCCAATTTTTCGTCACCGGCAACATAAAACAAATCAGGACGAACTTGTTCAATTGCTTGACGGCGCTGTTCTGGTAGCGAAGCAGTCATCAACAATACGGGTAAACGCGGAAAGTTTTTCAGAAACACTAGCAAATGACCGAACAAATAATCATCAAAGGCGTGAATTTCATCAAACACAATTACCGACTGCATAATTGCTGGAGTGCTGTAGATAGCGCGACGGGCGTTTGCCATTAAACCCAAAACCGTATCAGCAGTAGTAACAACCAATGGTGTACTCCACAGCGCCAAAGCTTCAATTTTGTCCTGCTGCGCTTTCAGGGCTGCTTCGGCAGCTTTTGCAGTATCGCTTTCTTCTTCGTCATTCGCTTCTTCCTGATTACTAGTTTGCGCCATTGTTTCCAAATCAACACTTGAGCGAGAATGGGTTAAGCTGATTTGTTTCGCAGGAATGCCAGATTCTAAGGCATAGTCTTTAAAGTGTTCCGTAGTCGTGCCTGTAGTGGGCAGACAGAAGAAAACACGCAGATTATTTCTCCCTTCATGCTGTAATTTTTCCCACCATTGACGCACCCACAGATAAGCAGCCAAACTTTTCCCTGAACCACATCCCGCCTGGGCGAGGGTAAGGTAAGACTGAGATGCTTCTACATGTTGCTGAAAATCTCGGAACTTAAAGCCTGGTGGAAGTTGAGTTAAATCAATCTCTTCCTTTGTTGCATCAGTATTTCCCCATGCCCAAGCATGAATTAGTTTTGTCAAATCACTGAGTTCTAAGCCTTGGGATAAATTCTCAATTACGAAATTTGCTAGAGAATAATTCTCAGCTTGCTTGTATTTTTTAGCGATCGCACTCGCTCCAACATCAGCCGCAATACCAAAAGCTTTGACTAAAGCCACAAATCGCCGAGACTGTTCATCAGCAAATCCTGATTCCAGTTTTTGAAATTCTGTCCTGAGTTTTTTCAGTGACTCCCGCGCTGGCAAGTCACAGATATCATGCTTATTTGGTGCAATTATTAAGTCAGACTCAAATACTGGTGGTTCAGACAAATTCAAGTCTTGAGCCATTTCACTGAGATTAGCTTTGAAGTCTTTATGGGTAGTATAAATTTTCAATTCAGTCACTTCTTTGTGGACAGTGCCATCATCAAACTTGCGATGATGCCCCATCGCTCCCCAAACAGCAATAAACTTAGTTTTACCCAGCGGTGCTAGCCATTCAATAAAACGCGGTTCCAGACAAACTAACAACCCAGAAATAGTCTCGTGGCGCAATAATTGGATAATTTCCGGATTACCGGAAACCATAGCCTGAAAGTGGCTGTTTGCTTTACCTAAATCTTGTATCCAACCATTCGCAAGCAGTGTTCTATTAAATTCAGCAATCAAATTCTCGTCTAATCCTGCATTAGCAAGTGCTACGGCACCAACTACTTGTGCGAGTGCTTTACAAGAGTAGGCAACATCACGATTGTGTTGAGTATATAAGGCATAATCAGGGGGTTGTTGTTGATATTTTTTGCGGTCATAAGATTTAGCAAGTAGCTGTGAAGGCTTCTTCATACTTCACCTCTGGTTAGTGCAAACACTCCGCAACCCATCCGTCGCTTTCCACCTATTCCCGCAGTTTGCAATTTGATTGAATCCTCATCACATAAATTTCTCACTTCCAAACCAAAACCTACTACTGTATAACTCTTAATTTTTATTGCCTTTCGATCTGGTTCTTTTTTATCATTGAGTGGTATTGAGACTGTTCCCTGAATTGAGAGTGCATCCAACTGACGCTTGGCAGCGTCTAGAAATAATTCTGGCTCTTGAAAGCCTTTGATAGTGACAATACGCGATCGCAATCTTGAGGCTGGTTGCAACATAAAAATTTGCGGAATACTCAACCGAATAGAATGCGTCCCAATCTTCAATTGTTTCCCCGCTAGCAGATAAACCATAGGCACCATGTCACCAGAAAGACGCACTCGCAACCGCGATTTATCTGTGAGGTAAATTTTGCCTTGTCCATCTGGTATACCCATCACCGTTTGCAGACTTAGCCATTTTTGCTGATGAAGTTCTGGGCAGAGGTGAGCGATCGCACTGTACAATGCATACCCATGATCTGCGGGTAAAATTTGCCCGATAATGTTAAAACTCAGTTCGACATGGGGTAAGTTGAATGAGCCGAAATTTCTAGGTTGTGATTCGGTAGCTAACATGATGCTTCTCCTGTATAGTTTGCCTGCATTTTGGCGACTTCATTTTTGACCAACTCCACTAACTCCGGTGGATTCTTAACTACCGCTGATTTTCCGTACCACATTACCCACCGTTTCAAGTCATTAATACCCCTCACCACCATTTTCAACGTCAATGAACCATCGGGATGTTTTTCGATTTCCTGGGTAAAATGCCAACGACGTTCTTCAATATAGGGTGCAGTCTTGGCATCAAACCAAATTTCCACCGATAGAAGTTTGTCCCCTACCTCGTGTTGAAATACACTTCCCATGTATTCTTTGGCATTAAATTTCGGATCGGGTTCAAAGTGTTCTTGCAATATTTCTAACTTCTTAATTCTGTCTACTCTAAACCAGCGAATCGCTTGGCGTAAATGACAAAACCCAATCAAGTATAGATTAGTACCACGATAAACGTGCAATAGGTAAGGGTCAAGTTTGCGTTCGGAAATTGCATCGCGGCTGGCAGTATAGTAAGTCATCATTACAGATTTTCGCTGGCTGCAAGCATCTTCCAGTTTGTGCCAGATATCTGGATCTAAATCGATTTCTGCCCCCGCACCAAAAAGAATATATTCCTCTGCTAGCTGTTGCACGTTCACCCAGGTTTTCTCTGGTAAACGTTTGCTAAGTTGGGCGATCGCTGACCGCAATTGCAATGCATAAGGCGATCCAGCATACGTTTCTAACATTCTCGCCCCTACAGTCAGGGCAAACAACTCGCCTTTAGTTAAAGAAATACTCGGCAATCGCCATTCTGAATCAGTGTAGTGATGACCTAATTTCGGGGTATACTCTAAAGGTGCATCAAAGCGATCGCGTAAAAAAGCCAAGTCACTACGAACAGTCCGTTCGCTAACTTCCAGTTCTTCTGCAAGGCTTAAAGTAGTCGGTCTTTGCCTAGTTCTCAGCAGTGAATCTACTTGTAGTAATCGTTCTAATTGCCGGGACATAAATTTTAAAAGAACAATTTAGCTAATGCTAAATTAGCTACCCGGCAAAAACACTTCCGCCTAGTAAAATTTTCAATTAATCATCAAAGTTTATTAATTATTAAAAACCTTTATTATAAAAAGTAAAATATTTCGTAGTTAGCGCTTGGGCGAAGACAGCGCTGACTACTTGCTCAAATCGTAAACGGCTCAATTTCCGGATGTCCCCAGCGTCGCTGATACCATTCGGCAACCAAAGGACGGACAATAAACTTGGGAGGATTACCATCTTTAACATCAATGCGTAAACACGAGTAAGGTCTGCGCTTTTGAGAACCTTGACCGTTGCGACCGATGAAAAGATGCGATCGCGCAATCAATTTATCCTCTTCCACCAAATCGGCTCCCTCAGTTCGCTGACGTCGCAAGCTATACCCACTTCCACCACAAACAATCCAGTTAACACCAGAATCAGCACCCCCCGTTTCCACTGTCTGAATATGTTCCAAACAGTGTGCGTGACCATTTAACACCAAATCTACCAAAGGACGACCTTGAGAAGCGTCACCTACCGTCTTAGCTACCGCATTCAACACATTACGCAAACGGCTGCGAATTGCAAAAGTCTGTCCCTGTAGCCACTTTGTCGCTTCAGTTACGTAGGGAGGATGATGAAAATAAATTATTCTTCCCCGCACTTCCTTATTATTCCAAGACTCAATTAATCTCAGCTTCAGCCATTCTAATTGTTCGATATCAGTTACCGTTGTGGTTTTATCAGCGGCTAATTGCTTGTCAATATCAACAATAATTTCCTCAATTTGTGTCAGCTTTTGGTGCAAGTCGTCGAGTTGATCGGCTTCGCTGGGATTATCCGGATTGAGTTTGGCTATAGTTTCCATGATTTGCTGATTCTCTTGCTGTAAATCCTCGCGGCGTTTTTGCAATATTTGGCGATCGACATCGCCTTGTTTCGTCGAGGCTAGAGGCAACGGATCGTTAAATGTATTAGAATCTAAAGCGAAAAAGTCAATACCCCCATAGCGGAAAGTATAGTAACGATTCGGAAGGCGAGTAAAGCGCCCTGGCTGGTAGCTAAGACAACGCCCGGTATCCGTTTTTTCCGTATAGTGTTCATCTAAATGATGCCCTAAATCTCCCGGAAGCTTAAACGCCTTCAGATAGTCCAAAAACGCTTTTGCATAGGCATCACCCCTTCCTGAGCCATGCAAGCCCACGTCAATATCTAATTTAGACTTAAGCAAACGACGAATTGGCAGTGTTGTCAAAGATACTAAGCCAAATATAATCGGCAAGTTATAGTAATCGTGATTTCCCGGTATGGGTAGAATCGGCAGCTTGAAAACCATCTGGTCATAAGCGATACGCTTGGGATGTTCGCCACCTACGAGAAATTCGCGGTAAGGGTTGATGAAGTTTTGGTGGTAGTACTCGCTTGACCCAACTAAATAGATAACGTCACCGGTATGTAGCATAAAACGGCTTTCGTCGTGATGGGGCAGCATCAATTCAGCTACCTTTCGTTGGGGATTGTGTCCGTGATGCGATCCGGAACCGCTATCACCGACAACCAAAAACGAGAATTCTCGATCGCCCGATCGATTATCATCCAACACGATGCGAGTTTGGTCAATACCCCGCTCGACAATTGCAGGATCTTGCCACCGTACCCGCTGATTCATCTTGCGAATTTTGTCGGCGATCGCCGGATCGGACACAAGTTTCAAAGCAACTTCACTCCCGAATTTTCATGAAGGACGCACCTTTTAAGATAATCTAAGAGGGTGTTTATAAATAAAATATTTCTAAGGCAAAACGATTCACGCACGTATAACAGTAATAGAGCGTTTATTTTTTGTCATGACAATTTGTGTTGATAAACGTTCTTCGATTGGTAGTGCATTTTTACGTCGGTCAAACACAAATAACCAACCAAAGTTTAATCCTAACCGTGCTAAATATGATTCTAATTGCTCAATTCCTTCAGCTTGAGGGTCACGTTTTTTATCACGCCATACTTTTAATTCTATTCCTAACGTAACGCTTCTATATCTTAGGCATAGATCCATGCGATCGCTTCCAATTGCATATTCGCGTTCCAGAGTGCCACCACCGTTAACGACACGATGTAAGAAAGCCATTAATACTAAATGTGGTGCTATTTCGTGGTAAGCAGTAGTACCTAATAATGGTTCCCCGTGCTGCCGCCAAAATATAATAAAGGCTTCCAGCAAAGCATCTGTGTTTAATTCGCCTGACTGGGTTAACCAACTGGGACTAATGTGGGGTAAGCTGTCCTGGGTGCCTTGGACTAAAACACGGGGAATTACTTCGCGATAAATCGGGTTAGCAATTACGAGTCCCCCAGCAGGATCGCGTCGCAACAATCCTAAATCGATTAAATATTGTCGGTCATCGGCTGGGGTATCGCCTAAAGCAAGTCCAGCTAACATTGGTTCGATAATGTCTTTAACTCGTTTTTCTCGCAGTTTTTCTGCTAGAGAATCGAGATGGGTGTCTTGACGGGCAATTAATATTTCCTTAGCTTGTAAAATATGCTCTTTGGTAATAGTAATATTTCTATCCTTGACCATTTTTTCCACAACTTCCTTGGCAAGGGCATTTACTAACCAAGGCTGTCCTTGAGTTAAATCAAACGCTGTTGCTGTTGCTTCTGGGGTAAAAAGTTGTCCGGTTTCCTCGGTATGTTGCTGGTATAGTTCTTGCACCTCTGCGGCGTTGAAATTTCTGAGGGTGATGGAACTGACTTTAATATTAAAAGGACTGGCTGTATTTAATCTGTCGCTTCCGCCAGATGCAACTTTATAATCGCGTACATCTCGTAATCCAATTAAACCAAGGGATGAAGGGAAGTTTTCCGGACGACTGCGATAGCCGTCACGTAATTGTCGCAACACCGAAATTAGGGTTTGGTCTTGTAAAGAGTCGATTTCATCGATAAATAGCACCAACGGACGCTCGATTGCTTGTGCCCAGGCTCTTAAATTTTCGTTAATTCTCTGTCCAGGAGCATTATAAATCCAAGTTGGAGGGTGTAGTTCTGGAGGTAAATAATCCTCAATTGTATTTCGCCAAGTTCCCAAAATTGCCAATTCTGCTGCACCAGGGTCATGATTAAATGCACTTCCCACCTCCACCGATACCATCACTGCTGCATAACGTCCAGTTGCGGTAAGCTGTTTTGCTAGGGATAGCATTGCGGTAGTTTTACCTGTTTGTCGGGGTGCATGAACGACAAAATAACTCTCTTGTTCGATCGCCATTTCCAAGTCGGGTAAGCGACTTGTAGGTGACAGCATGTAGTGTTTGTCTGCTTTACAAGGACCAGCAATGTTGAACCAGCGAGACATGTAATGTTTGTGGAAGCGGATACTTTGAGTTTATACGATTTTAGGTTTTGGGATGAGAGGAAGTGCGATCGCTCGAAAAGCAGAAGGACGCAGCGAATATCGTGATGGAGAAATCGTACCCATGCCGGGACGATCGCTCAACCACAGTCGTATCGGTGGTAATGTTTTTGCGTTTCTCAAGTTTATAATGCGCGATACTCGATTTGAGCCAATTAACAGCGACTTGCGGTTGTGGATTCCCGATTATCGACGCGGGTTATATCCAGACGTGATGGTTTTTGAGGGTGAACCGCAACTAAATGGGGACAGACGTGATGAAGTCTTGAATCCCATCTTGATTGTTGAAGTGCTATCTCCTTCTACAGCTTCTTACGATCGCGAAAGTAAATTTCGGATGTATCGATCAATTAAGAGTTTTCGCGAATATTTATTAATCGAGCAGGATGAACTTTTTGTTGAACGCTATAGCAAACAAACTCAAGGTTGGTTGCTTGGTGAATTTAAGGACTTAGAGCGATCAATTTTCTTGGAGTCAGTTGGGATTGAATTGCCGATCGCAGAAATTTATCGCGGAGTTGTTTTTGGGTGAGCGCGATATTCTTTATTAGGACTTGTGCAGCAATAACGGAAAAACGTTCGCCCTTGGCGTTGCCGGAGGCTACCGCACCAGATCGCAGAGGAAACAGAGGAATAAGGGTTTGAGAAGTTTAACAGCGTAAGTCCTGTTTATTTTCCCGACAAAGTGCGGGGTAATTCCACCCGAAAAGTAGAACCCTGCCCCAAACTGCTTTCTACTAAGATAGTTCCTTGCATCAGTCGCACTAAAGCATCAGTAATTGCCAGTCCTAAACCTGTCCCTCCTTGACATCTGGCTAGAGTCTGATTTACTTGGCGAAATTCCTGAAAAATCGACTTTAAATCTTTTTCAGCGATGCCAATTCCAGTATCGACAATGGCGATCGCTAATTTATCTTCGGGTAGTTCGGTAACTTCAATAACCACGCTACCGGATTCGGTATACTTAATTGCATTATTCAGTAAGTTGGCTATAATTTGGTGCATCCGGATGGGGTCATTGACTACAGAAATGCTCGGTTGAGCTAAATAAACCTCTAAATCTAGATTTTTGTGCTTTGCGAGCGATCGCATTTCTTCAGCAGTCGTTTTTACTAAGGAAGCCAAGTCAAACGTTTCTAACTGCAATTCCAAACGTTTGGCTTTTAGCTTGGTATAATCCAAAATATCTTCAACTAGCGACAGCAAGTGCTTGCTGTTGCTGTAGATGTTTTCCACCATGTTTAATGGTTGCTGCTCAACATTCGGGCGAAATCGACGTAGCAGCACGTGAGAAAATCCTAGAATCGCGTTTAAGGGAGTACGCAACTCGTGGGACATTATTGACAAAAATTGTGATTTGAGCCGATCTGCTTCTACTAATTGCAAATTTTGCAGTTGTAGTTCGCGTATTTGTTCTTCAGCTTGTTTGCGTGCGGTGATTTCTCGCAGTTGCCAACGTAAGGCGATCGCCTTATTATTTGCATCATACACAGTTACTATCGTCATCGCCGCATCAATCAGCGTATTGTCTCGTCTACACAAACGTACTTCCCATTCTTGCAATCGCTTCATACCATAAAGTTGCGTCAACATAACCCGAAAAGCTTGACGATCTGCCTCTGGAATGAAACTAATCAGCTTTTTACCTATTAAATACTTTTGGTCGATGTTAAGCAACTTGGCAGCAGCATAATTTGCTTGAGAAATTGTACCCTTAATATCTGTTACTAAATATCCATCCGGCGCAAAGTCAAACAACTCTTGGTAGCGGTTACGTTCTTCTTCCAAATACTTGCGAGTCGCTATCAATGCCTCATTTGCAGTGCGTAATTCTTCTATAACTGCGTGCTGTTCTTGTAATGTTGCCCAAAACATTTTCAGAGTTTGATTCAATAACTGTAATTGTTGCCAGGGTAATACCACAAAGTTCTTAGACAATTGTTTGCCCGGTTGAGGAACTTTTAGATGTAGGTCAAATGTTTGTTTAGGATTTTTCGCATTCATGAAGCCTCTTGTTAATTTTTTTTATTAATGAACCTAAAAAGTGGAATTTATTTATATTAATTTTTCTTATAAGTTTTATAAAAAAAATTAAATTACCAAGGCAAACAATAAACGAATTAACTTTTTCTTATTTGAGGTGTGTTACAGAAATTACATAAAGATTAGTATCAAATCAAACTTTGATAAACAATCTTTTGCTGCTAATCTGTAAAGTGCTTATTACAGCATATAAGTAGCAGGCATCACTATTTGATGTAACATTACTATTCCCATGTTATTAAGCTGTTGTTAAAGTTGTATCTACATTAAGGTTGAGGTAAATTAATCCGAAAGTGACAAATCAGAATTCCTTATAATTGCTTAAAAGCTGTAAATTTATAATTAATTGGCATAGTTAAGTGGTAGCGCAATCTTAAGGAAGTTGGTGGGTTTCGCTATTGAAATGGCATAAAAAAGCAGAATGGATACAACTTATATCCAAAATTTTCCTAATTTCATCTAAAAAGGGAAAAAATCAAATATTCAAAGCAGAATTAAGGATTCGTCGAGAGTAAAATCCGATGTATAAATAAGTTAATAATTGCTTTCTTCCCTTTCCTTATTACTACAGCTAAGGACTTAAAATTAAGTATCAGATGGAGTATCTTGCGTGTTTTTCATCTCAATTACCAGGTTAGGAAGTCCCTCTAGTTTTTCCACAGGCACAACTTCTTCTTTCTTCGGGACAAAAACGGTCAAACCTGCGGGAACACACTTAATCTCAATCGGAGTTGTTCCCACTAGTTCACCATCTAAGACGACCTTTTGGGGTGGTTCGGTGGTAATTTTGAATAGTTTAGAGCGCAGATAGCCGATGTCATTGCGCTCGACTGGGATACCGGCAGAAGCGGTTTGAAACAGATGAAATGTTGCAGCGATCGCTCCTGCCTTATTCGCTGGTGCTACTATAGTTAAATCGAGCAACCCATCATCAACAATAATTCCCGCCGGTCCTTGAGCCAAAACTGAAGTAGCTGGTGCAGCATTTGCTACTGTCACCGCGACAGCAGAAGTTTTAATTATTTTCTCATCAGTTTCGATTTCTACATCAAAAGTTTCTAAATTGCGTAATTCTTGCAGTCCTGCTAAAATATACGCCATGATGCCAAATCGATTTTTCGCATCTCGGTCAGCGCGTTCCACTGTTTCCGCTTCAAAACCAATACCTGCAAGCAATACCATCGGGCGATCATTACAATAAGCTACGTCTACATTCCGAGTTCCTCCCTGTAAAATTGTCTCACAGGCGGCGGCGATCGAATCAGGAATTCCTAAAGCAGTAGCAAAAGCGTTTGCCGTTCCCCGTGAAATGATGCCAAAGGGAATACCAGTACCGATTACCGCAGTCGCAGCTGCCGAAAGGGTGCCATCTCCCCCAGAAGCAATAATCGCATCTACCCCGCGCTCAACTGCTTGCTGTGCCAGTTTGTCAGCACCGATTTCTTCAGTAGTTAAATAAATATCTAAGTCAATTTCTGGTTGTAATATTGCCTGAATTTGTGCTAATTCTTGTTCTGGATCGCCTTGACCCGCAACCGGATTAAAAATAAGACAAGCGGAACGATTCATAAAAATGAAAAACAGATTCTAAATAATAAGTATCCAAATTATTACTAACGTTCTGGCAAAATGCAAACTTCCCTCTCATGGCAGGTTTGCCCATGATTGTGATTTGGGGTTTTCTTTATCGTCACAATTATCAGTTAACTCAAGTCTAAAAAAAATGTGAATATCTGAAATAAATATACAAAATTACCATTTCCCTGTATTTTATACTGAGAAAATAGAAAACAATATTAATACAAAAAACATTGCTCGTAGAGACGTTCCACCGGAACGTCTCTGCCAACGAGGGTTTTAAGTAAAAATTTTCATATCCATACAAAACAACATCAAGACAAAAAATTTCAAGTGAGAAAATAATTGCCACTTCTGGCTAATTACTTTACAAAAGTTCATCAAACCTAGTAACAAAACTAAAAAATAAACTTAACTCGAATCAAGGAAATAGCCACACGTCAAGTCACTCACTGCGGTAGTCTAGATGAGAGTAAATTAATTGCCTGGTTTAACATACTGCGTTTATGACATCATCTGTATCCAGTCCTCCACGCACAATTCGCATCGGTACCCGCAAAAGCCAACTTGCTCTGGTTCAGACTCACTGGGTACAAGAACAACTTCAGAAACTCTTTCCGGATATCACTTTTGAAGTCCATTCCATGTCCACTCAAGGAGACAAAATCTTGGATGTGGCATTAGCCAAGATTGGGGACAAAGGACTATTTACCAAAGAACTCGAAGTAGGAATGCTCAACCAGGAGATTGATTTTGCCGTTCATTCTCTTAAGGATCTACCGACTCGCTTGCCAGAGGGGTTAGCACTGGCAGCAATTACAGAACGGGAAAACCCCGCAGATGCTTTGGTGGTGCATGAAAAGCACAAAGACAAGCAAATTGATACTTTACCATCGGGTGCGGTAATCGGTACATCTTCGCTGCGCCGGCTGGCACAATTGCGACATCATTTTCCCCACTTTACATTTAAAGATATTCGAGGAAACTTGAATACACGCATGGCAAAATTAGATGCGGGTGAATATGATGGGATAATTTTGGCGGTAGCAGGTTTAGAGCGATTGGGAATGAGCGATCGCATTCATCAAATCCTTCCCAGAGAAATTTCTCTCCACGCAGTTGGACAAGGTGCATTGGGTATCGAATGCCGTGCTGATGATAGTGAGTTGATCTCGCTACTCAAAGGTATTGAGCATTCACAAACACGCGATCGCTGTTTAGCCGAACGCGCTTTCTTACGTGAATTAGAAGGCGGTTGTCAAGTACCTATTGGTGTAAATACCGAAATAAATGGTGATAATTTAACATTAGCTGGCATAGTTGCCAGCGTCGATGGCAAAAATCTGGTCAAAGATACCGTCACAGGTTCTGCTGCAAATGCCGAACAACTAGGCATCCAACTCGCACAACTGTTGCGGCAACAGGGAGCGCAGGAAATTTTAGATAAAATATTTACCGAGATTCAACGCGGTTCCTGAGCTGTTGCACAAGCAAATGTGATTAGATGATGAAAGATTTCCATTGTCACGAACAGGTTGTAGGGGGTAGGGTGTGGGGTGTAGGGAAGACGGCATTGGTCGGGGCGTATGTTTAAGCGACCACTTGCACCGGGACTGAAAGGACGGGGCTTGTTACCCGCGCTCTTGTTGGGGCGAGGCACGCAACCCCACAACGCCACTCTCCTCAACGCGGGGAACCCTTGCTGTGGAGGTGGCTCCCCCACACCCCACACCCCACACCCCACACCCTAGGGGCTTGGTCAATAAGTAGGGTAGGCAATGCCTGCCCTACATGTGGAATTCTGATGTAGGCACGGGGAAACAGAAACTACCATGCGGATTTTATTTGTAGCAGCAGAGGCAGCTCCCATTGCGAAAGTTGGCGGAATGGGTGATGTTGTCGGTGCTTTACCCAAATTCCTCAGACAAATGGGGCATGATGTGCGAATATTCATGCCATACTACGGCATGTTGCCAGACAAAATGCAAATTCCCCAAGAACCGATTTGGTGGGGAGACGCGATGTTTCAGCACTTTGCAGTTTATGAAACAATTCTGCCCGGTACTGATGTTCCGTTATATTTATTTGGACATCCGGCATTCATGCCCCGCCGCATTTATTCTGGAGATGATGAAGATTGGCGGTTCACATTGTTTGCTAACGGTGCAGCCGAGTTTTGCTGGAATTATTGGAAGCCAGAAATAATTCACTGTCACGATTGGCACACGGGAATGATTCCGGTGTGGATGCATCAAGACCCTGATATTACCACCGTTTTTACGATTCATAACTTGGCTTATCAAGGTCCGTGGCGTTGGTTTTTAGAGAAAATTACTTGGTGTCCTTGGTATATGCAAGGACACAACACGATGGCAGCAGCCGTGCAGTACGCTAACAAAGTAAATACAGTTTCTCCTACTTATGCCGAGCAAATCAAGACAGCTGAATACGGCGAAACTTTAGAAGGTTTGCTGTCTTTTATTAGCGGTAAGTTATCTGGGATTATTAATGGCGTAGATACTGAGGTTTATAACCCAGCAGATGATAAATACATCGCCCAAACTTTTACTGCCGATAATTTAGAACAACGCAAAGCTGATAAAATTGCTTTGCAAGAAGAAGTGGGGTTAGAAGTTAATAGCAATGCCTTTTTAGTAGGGATGGTGACACGATTAGTAGACCAAAAAGGCATTGACTTAACATTGCAAATTATGGATCGGTTTTTGGCATATACAGATGCACAATTTGTGTTGCTGGGGACAGGCGATCGCTATTATGAAACTCAAATGTGGCAAATGGCATCGCGTTATCCCGGACGCATGGCAACTTACCTACTTTATAACGATGCTTTAGCTCGCCGCATCTACGCCGGTTCTGACGCCTTCTTAATGCCTAGCCGTTTTGAACCTTGCGGAATCAGCCAAATGTTAGCCTTGCGTTATGGTTGCGTGCCAATTGTCCGTCGCACCGGCGGATTAGTTGACACTGTAACCCACCATGACCCCACCAACGGGGCAGGCACTGGTTATTGTTTTGACCGCTATGAAGCGTTAGACCTCTTTACCTGCATGATTCGCGCTTGGGAAGGCTACCGCTATAAACCGCAATGGCTGGAATTACAAAAACGCGGTATGAATGAAGACTTCAGTTGGTATCAATCTGCGAAGCAGTACGTTAAATTGTACAGGTCAATTTACGGCTTGCCAGAAGAAGAAGAGCCTGCACAACAACCGGAGTCAAGCGTAAACGAGCCAGTAGCTAGTTCTAAGTAATTGTTGCAAAACACTTATTGCCTTACCCTAACTTTTTACCACAAGATAGAAAGTTAGGGGATATAGCACTTTTTTCCTTTTTTGTGCGTAAGTCCTAATTTACCTCAAAGGAAAAGGCAGAACGAGGAACGAGGAAGAAAAAGAAAGTTCTTTATTCCTTTCCCCCTTTCCCTTTACCCTTCTTCATTTAAACCAGCGTTTCGTTGCTTCGGCAATGCGCTGTCCAAAGCGTTCTGCGGTTTTCGCGTCACCCGGATCTAAAACTGCTTCTTTACCACTCATATCGAGCTGGCTTTGACCCATGACACCGAGAAATCCCCCCAGTCGATTTACTCCATCATCTTTACCAAGCAAAAAGCTTTGCAAGTCTCCTAAATTCACCCAAATCATGCCGTGCTGGGCTGCGTTCGTCACTAAGTATAAAAGCGTCCCTTGCTTATCGCCACTGGGGGAACTTGAGTGCGTAAAGCCACCTGCAATTTTGTCTTTCCATCCGTGTCTAAACCAAACTTCGCTAGTTGTATCGATAAATGCCTTGAATTGAGCCGCTACACCACCCATATAAGTAGGTGAGCCAAAAACGATCGCATCCGCAGAGTTAAGCTTTTCCATAATTGCATCATTTTTCCAGCGACCATTGACAATTTGCTCACCAGTAATCCGCAGAAGCTCAACAGTAGTGCCTTCAACCTGACTTGCACCTTTGTAAATTTCTTCAGCCATAAGATGAGTATGACCAGCACCAGAAAAGTAGGCGATCGCAACTGTAGGCATAAAAAACCTCAATCTTTAACTTCAAAAGAACGAGAAACATCATAAAGACTACCTGGACGTAAAGTAAAGGCAACTTTCGTCAGTTTTGTTTGAAAAAACAAAAAACCGGAAAACCCGGTTTGAAAAGCTTATTTCCCTTAAAATAACGTGATAATTTTTCTTAACAGATACCCAAATAATTTTGCACAATTTGCAAGATGCGCTCTGCTGCGTGACCATCCCCAAACGGATTAATTGCATTTGCCATTGCTTCATAAGCGCTTGAGTTACTCAGCAACTCACTTGCAGCAGCAAAAATGTCTTTACTCTCGGTTCCCACAAGCTTGGCTGTTCCTGCCGCGACTGCTTCTGGTCTTTCGGTAGTTTCTCGCAAAACTAATACTGGTTTGCCAAGACTAGGTGCTTCTTCTTGCAAACCACCAGAATCTGTGAGGAGAAGATGCGATCGCCCAATTGCCCCCACCAACTCAGCATAATCTAGCGGTTCTGTCAAGAAAATTCGGGGATGATTTCCTAAAAGTGCTTGCAACGGTTCTCGCACTCTGGGATTGCGGTGCAATGGCAACAACAAAGCTGTATCCGGAAACTTATCTAAAATCTGTAAAAATCCCTGCGCGATTCCTTGTAATGGTTCTCCCCAATTTTCCCGACGATGCACTGTAGCTAGCAGTGTGCGATGTGAATCCCAGTTTAAACCAGGTATATTACAAGCTGGTTGGCGACTTGCCACATTTAACAATGCATCAATCACCGTATTACCCGTGTGGTGAATTTCACCCAAAACCCCAGAACGTTGCAAATTTTCCACAGCCAAAGGAGTTGGGGCAAAGTGCAACTGAGTAAGTTGCGAAATCAACCGACGATTAGCTTCTTCTGGATAAGGATTGAATAATTCGTCAGTTCTTAAACCGGCTTCTACATGACCTACAGGAATTTTTTGATAAAAAGCTGCCAAAGTCGCTGCAAAAGCCGTAGTCGTATCTCCCTGCACTAATACTAAATCTGGCTTGCTTGCTTGAAATAACGTTTCTAAACCTCGTAAACTACGGCAGGTAATGTCACTCAGAGATTGTTGAGGCTGCATAATTTCTAAGTCACAATCTGCCTTGAAGTTGAACAGTTGCATCACTTGCTCTACCATTTCGCGATGCTGTCCAGTCAAAATTATTTGGGTGTCGAAGCTTGAAGAGCGTTGGAATACCTGAATCACCGGGGCTAGTTTAATTGCTTCCGGACGAGTACCCAAAATAATGTAAACTCGTTTTTGATTAGTCATTAAGTAGGTCGTTACAAAAAATCGGCATTGCTCAATTAAGGCATAAAATCCCTATTGGTGGTACGTTGGTTAGAACTGCAAAGTAATAGTTACCTTTCGCATAGTCAAATATATTCAAACATCAACTATCTATTCAGTTGGAGTTAGTATTTATACTGGACAGCAAATCCTACACTTGGCAGGAAG
>NZ_JBPAOH010000070.1:0-37498 GCF_050875635.1 Tolypothrix sp. VBCCA 56010 | reverse complement strand
AGGTTTGGTATTGAATGCCAGCGGTGAAAACCCGTTTGTAAGTGGTGAAAATCCGGTTGCAGGTGGTGAAAATCTGGTTGTAAGTGGTGAGAATCCGTTTGCAGGTGGTGAAAATCTGGTTGCAGGTGGTGAAAATCTGGTTGTAAGTGGTGAGAATCCGTTTGCAAGTGGTGAAAATCTGGTTGCAGGTGGTGAGAATCCGTTTGCAGGTGGTGAGAACCCGTTTGCAAGTGGTGAGAACCCGTTTGCAAGTGGTGAGAACCCGTTTGCAAGTGGTGATGCACCTCAGCAACCATCCTTCGATATCTCGCAATTCATCTTCGGTAACGACAACAAGCTAACATTCTTAACTGGTGATGGCAGTGTGCCTCAGTTATCATCCTCGGAAATATTAAAGACTGTCCAAGCTAATATCTTAAACGTAACTGAAATTCTTAACTCTGGAAATCTGTTTGCAGAAGGTAACAATACACCTTTGCAAACACCGTCAGATTTGTTGAAGCTGTTCAGGAATGATATATTCAGCTTTAACAGCGGTGTCAACGCTGTCAACGAACTTGCTAGTGGTGACAGTTCGTATACTGATGGTAGCAACCCGTTCCTCAGCTTATTTGCTGGTGGCAGTCAAGATAAGGAAATACCGTTTGATATTTTGAACGTTGCCTTAGAAGGAATTTTACCCTTCAATGGCAAAGATAACGTATTTTCTACCCCAGAAGGTGAACTACCCATTGGTTATGGCAATCACGACTTTGGGATTAAGAACGCAACCATCGGTAATGCCAACTGGGATTACGGTAACGCCAACGCAACTATCGGTAATGGCAATTGGCTTTGGGACTCCAGTACTCGCAACGCAACCATCGGTAATGGTAACTGGAATTTAGATGCCTCTCATGACAACAGAACTGTTGGTAATGGTAACTGGTATTGGAATTCTACTAGTGACAATACAACCCTTGGTAATGGCAATTGGAGTTTTGGAAATAACAACACAACTCTTGGTAATGGTAACTTTGACTTTGGCAGTAACAATACAGTAATTGGTAGTGGCAACAAAGTCTTTACCAGTAACAGCATAGTCATTGGTAATGGCAATTGGTCTGTCGTTATTGACAAATCAAGTGCTGGTGCTAGCGACTTGATGACTCAGCTAGATACATGGGTGTCTATTATGGGAGTCAAAGATGCTACTGATAATCTAGTGAATTCAGTGTTGGGTAAGTTGGGTGAAGCTTTTGAGCCGCTAACAGGCGATCTTACTGCATCAGGTACTAAGACATATGACCGACTATTTTTATCTTAAGAGTTTCATAGTAAGGTTGTTTTCTTAGCGCGATCGCTACCCTAAAAACCCGGTTTATTAAACAAACCGGGTTTTTTGCAGGTGAAACCGTGCGTCCCATTCGTTTATAATCTGGCAAAGTTGCCTTGACGGACTAATAGAGAGAAAAACTTTAACACTTGCGTACCAGTAGTAGGGTGTGTTACGCCGAAAGTACGGCACCTATTATCTTAGGACTTACGCACTCATGTCGTCACCAATTGAATTTAGGTAGGGGCAATTCATGAATTGCCCCTACGAGACTTGAGTTTTGCGCTCATTCCTATATCTGTTAGCCGGTGCGTTAGGCAAAGCCTAACACACCCTACTGGATAATTTATTTTTTGGAAGTCCCTTAACGCTGTTTAATCGTTAGCGATCGCATACTACCCTAAAAACCCGGTTTGTTAAACAAACCGGGTTTTTTGCAGCGAAACCGTGCGTCCCATTCGTTTATAATCTGGCAAAGTTGCAATGATAAAATTATCTTAAATTAGAATAGTAGTGATTACAGGAATAACCATACAATGAAGATTAGAGGAATCAAACGTGGTCAAACTATTGAATTATTAGAGCAAATTCACAGTATTCCTGATGGAGCAGAAATAATCGTTAATCTAGAACTTCCTCCTAATGAACCTGTGGAGGCAAAACTAGACTTAACAGATGAAGAAAGACTAGCAAAATTAAATCAATTATTTGGAGTTTGGCAAGATCAACCAGAGTTAATAGACATCTTTGCTGAAATTGACCAGCAGCGTCATACTTACCAAGGAAGGGTGATAGACTCAATAGATGAATAGGAAAAACACTAATGTATCTCCTAGATACTAACATTTGCATTGCACTGCTTAACGGCAATCCCAAACTAGTACCTATATTTAATCGCTATTTTAGCCAATGCTATCTCTCTACAATAGTAGTTTCAGAACTTTACAAAGGTGTTTACTGTTCTAAACAAGTTGAAAAAAATTTAGAAACACTAGCACAACTAACTGAACTATTACCCATTGAGCCATTTGATATAGATGCTGCCAGAGAATTTGGTAAAATCCAAGGTGAATTGAGGCAAATTGGTAGACCAACAGGAGAAGTAGATGCACTAATTGCTGCCGTTGTCCGTTCTCGTAAAGATATTTTGGTTACGAACAATATCAAAGATTTTGAAAATATACCTAATTTGCAATTAGAGAACTGGTTAGAGTAGTAAAAAGGCTGTATGAGTATTTCTGCAAGTGAGCGATCGCTCTTATTTATACACTACCAGGAAAAACGATGTCACTACACCTAAATTATGAGCGATCGCTTGATTATATATTCTCACAAAAGGGGCGATCGCTACATTTCGCCCTTCCCCTTTTCCCTTTCACCCTTCCCCCTTCTGGCAGATATTGCGATCGCCTGTATTAAAATGGGGGTTAGTTGTCAGATAATCGTGCAAGCGATCGCATCCACGCTTTAATAATTGCGACAAATTCAATGTTTGCAGCTCTATCCCCGTTAACCGCCAAATTTTTACTGTTTTATCTTGACTTGCCGAAACAATCATCTTACCATCTAAACTAAAATTCACACTTCTGACATCACCAGTATGTCCCTGAAAAGTTCTCAGCAACATACCACTGTGTACACTCCAGAGTTTGATGGTGTCGTCATCACTAGCTGAAGCAATCATTTTACCGTCAGGAGAAAAACTCAAATTATTAACCGCATCAATATGTCCGGTTAAGTTTTGCAACAAGCTACCGTCACGACTCCAAAGTTTGACTGTACCATCCTGACTGCCAGAAGCTATTATCTTACCATCTGGGCTGAAAGTTAAAGCCCAAACACTAGCATTATGTCCATTAAGAGTTTTCAACAAACGACCATCGCGACTCCAAAGTTTGATAGAATTGTCAGCACTGGCTGATGCTAACAATTGACCATCTGGGCTAAATTCAACATTAGTTACCCAACCGTTATGCCCCTTGAGAGTATTTAGCAAGCGACCGTCAATACTCCAGAGTTTAACAGTTTTGTCAGTACTCGCAGAAGCGAGGATTTTCGCATCAGGACTGAAGCTCATATTAATTATCCAATCAGTATGCCCTTTGAGGATATAAAGCAAAGAGCCATCACGTTTCCGCAGTTGGATAGTATTATCAGCACTCGCTGTTGCCACCGTATTTTCATCCTGAGTGAAGCTAATGCTGGTAATATCGTTAATCGGCGAAGGAATAGATTTTAGCAGCTTACCGTCTAAACTCCACAATTTCATCGTTTTATCGTTGCTGACCGAGAAAACGGTATTAGCATTCAAATTAAACCAAGCGCTATTCACACTATCGAGATGTCCAACAAGAGTTTTTGGCGCATTGATATCAAAGTTCCAAAGTCTTATGGTATAATCATCGCTAGCGGAAGCAAGTAGTTGACCGTCTGAACTAAAACTAACGCTATTGACTACATGGTTATGTCCCTGTAGAGTCCCCAACAATTGACCATCCAAACTCCAAAGTTTGATAGTTTTATCAACACTCGCCGAAGCGATGATTTTACCGTCAGGTGAAAAACTAACGCTTCTAACATCGCTGTTATGTCCAGTTAGCGTATTAAGTAAACGACCGTCACGACTCCACAGTTTTACGGTATTATCAGCACTAGCAGAAGCAATTGTTTGTCCATCTTTTGACCAAGCTACACTCAAAACCTCATCGGTATGTCCGCTCAGAGTTTTCAGCAAGCGACCATCCAGACTCCACAGTTTAATTGTGCGATCGTCGCTACCAGAAGCGATAATATCACCTTGAGGTGAAAAAGTAACGCTATCTACACCTTGGCTGTGTCCGGTGAGAGTTTTCAGTAACTTGCCATCCCGACTCCAGAGTTTGATAGAATCATCATCGCTACCCGAAACAATCATTTGACCGTCAGGGGAGAAAGCAACGCTATTAACTCCATCATTATGTCCGGAAAGTGTTTTCAGCAACTTGCCATCCCGACTCCAAAGTTTGATAGTTGCATCAGTACCTACCGAAGCAATAATTTGACCATCAGGAGAGAAACTCACACTATTGACTCCATCGCTATGTCCGCGTAAAGTGTGAAGTAACTTGCCATCACGCTTCCAAAGTTTGATAGTTGTATCAGTACTTGCCGAAGCTAGCATTTGTCCATCGGGAGAGAAACTGACACTACTCACCCAAGAATTATGTCCTATCAAACGGTTGCGTTCTTGAGTTTGATCGATCGCCTGTTGTAAAGTAGTTGTAATTGCAGTTTTAATCTGTTTTGTAGTATCAGGATACATCACCTGACTGAAAAACATCATCCTCTCTAACTCTTGCCCTGCCTTAACACTAGTTAATAGTGCTTCTAGTTGTTTATGCGAGAAAAGAAAGTTTTCTGACAAAGAATTTAAAGCTTGTATTTCTCGCAACTGGGCTTTTTGACTTTGCTGATAAGCTAAACCTGCAAAAGAAAAAGCAGCTATTCCCAAGATACTGATAACAGTAACAGCTTTTTGCGCTTGTTTGAGTCGGCGTTTTTCTTGCAGTTGTTGTCGTCGTCTTTCTTCTAGACAAGCAGCAATAAATCGTTGAACATCAAAAGATAGTTCCTCAGTGTAATTGATATAAATATCTTCCGCTTCAGCCAAACGCACACCTTGCAACAAAAAATCAGCTTGTTCACCCCCATGTTTCCACAGCTGTGCAGCTTGCTCAATTTGACGTTGCGATCGCAATCTACCACGATTTTCCTCTAACCACCATCGCAAAGTAGACCAGTAGCGAATCAGCACCTCATGGGCAACTTCTATCGTCACGGAAGAGGAGGGGGGGAGGGGGGGATGGGGAGAGGGGGGGAGAGGGGGAGGGGGAGACAGGGGGAAAGAATTATTCTCCTTGTCTCCTTGTCTCCTTGTCTCCTTGTCTCCTTTTCCCCCTTCCCCCCTCCCCCCCTCTCCCCCTCTCCCCCTCCCTCCTTCTTCCAAATTCACCACTACCAGCTTTGCAGCAGTTAACGCTGCCAGTGTCTTTTCTACCAATGGCGCCGGATATTTTTTCACAATTAACTCTGATTTATACACCCGTCGCCGAGTATCTTCCGTACCTTCACCTAATTGCGTCAGTGATAGAAAAATCCAACGAGCGCATTCTTGAGCTTCAGCGTCTAAACTCTCGTAAACAGCTTGCGCTTTACTTTCCAGCGCTCCTTTAATTCCACCCAAGTGCTGCTGATAAGCTTGTAAAGTTAACTTACCTGCAACTCGATGTTCCCACAACTGCTCTAAAACGAATTCTAAAAGCGGTAAATCTCCGGGTGAGCGGTGTAACTCTCGCAACAGCACTTCAACTAACACTGGCTCAACTGTTAAACCGACTTGTTCGGCAGGGTTAATAATAACGTGGCGATATTCCTCTTCATTTAAACAAGGCGGTACGAGAATGCTAGACTGTTGCAAAAGCTGCGCTAATTTCGGTATTTCCAAACAAGGTGCGATAAAATCTGCCCGCAGAGTGATGACTATTTTCAGCTTACCTTCGCTTAATTCCAACGCCTGCAAGATAAGCTCTAAAAAGCGCTGTCTGTCAGCAGCTTTAGCAAGGGTGAATAATTCCTCAAACTGGTCTATAACTAACACAATTACTGGTTCTGGTCGGTTACTTAACCAGTGAGCGAATCCTTGTCCCCCTTGATACAACATTTGTTCTAGTTGTATTTGCTGGTAAGCTTTTTCTTTCTCAGTACCGCTATCCACCAAGCGTCGCGATAAAGCTAAGAGCGGATTTGCACCAGGACGAAAGCTTTTAATCCACCATTCATCGCTACCGGGTAATTGTTTACCGCGTTGCAGTTGAGCGATTAATCCCGCTTGCACAACCGATGATTTACCGCTACCAGAGGCACCAACTACGGCAAGAAATGACTTACTTGCCAAGTGATGCATAAGTTGCTGAGTTAAAGCTTCTCTACCGTAGAAATACTGAGCATCTTCAGGAGTAAAAGCTCTTAATCCCCGGTAAGGGCAAAGTCCTAAATCAATTCCTTCCGTTAACTTGATATCTCTGATGCCAGTGGTAGGTATAATTTCGATAACGCCTTGAATCCCGGATACCCAAATGTGCAATGGCAATGTATTTGAACAAGATAGTTGCAATTGAGTAATCCAACTAGCTACCGATAAACTATTTTGCTGTTGGGCAGCTTTCAGGGTATCGTGGAGAACTTGGGCGAATTGTTCGGGATTGTCTTTTGGGGAAGCTGCGGCAATGATACACTGTCCTTGTTCGGAACTTAGTTGCAAGTCTTCTAGCCAATCTTGTAATGAGACTTGTTGCGTTTGGTCACAAAGACAATCTAAGATGATAATTTGTTGAGTGTAAGGCGATCGCCTGAGTTGTTGTCTTAACCAAGAGCGACTCAATTCAATATCCGACCCCACTACCAACACAGCTTCACCCGCTGAAGTTTCCTTTATTCTTCCGCGCAGATATAATAAAACTGTTGCCTCATGTTCTAAACTTTGAGAATCTTGCTTTTTCTGCAAGCAATTCTGCATTCCTTCTTGAATATATGAAGCACTTATTTTATCAGCTTGTGGCAAATACTTTAACTCAAAGCCACCAACACCGCGCAATAATTTACAAAAATCGAGAGTCGTCTTATTAGTCGTCAGTCCCTCAACAATCAGCGCTTGTCGCAAAGAGGAAGATTTTACAACTTCTGATTTTAAGCCAAGAACAATTTCCCCAACTCCTTCAACAATCCGCTTCGGAGTTTGCAAAGGATATTCTGAATAAAGTCTGGTTTCTCCCCTACCTCTTTTTTGCTGATTAATCAGTCGCAGTTGTTGATTAGTTTGCTCGATGTATTGCTGCGTCTGATGATAAATATATCGATAAAGACCATCCGCTTCAATCAAACCGCGTCCATCAGCAGCTTCACCTCGCAACCCCCGCATTAAATAATAAGTAAAGACTCCGTGTCCTAATTCCGGAAATTCCCAAGATTGCTGATCTGTGTCACAAGAAAGCAACGCATAAAATCCTTTGCTCTTTTTCGCTTTTTGCCGCAACAAATCTACCATTTGCGGTGTCAAGTTTTCGCGGTTTGGTATTTCTCCTTTTGCTCCCTTGAGTGACATACTACCGCTATGACAAGCATCCAACAATACCAACTGAGTCTGCGCTCCACTATGTCCCAATAAATGTAATAATTCCTGTAATCCTAAACCTGTATTCAGTAAATTATTGGTTTGCGTATCTGCCAGACACAAAACTACCTGCCCATTTGACTCTAGCATCCCGTGTCCAGAAAAATAAAATAAAATCGTGTCTTGTGGTTGAGCCGCAGCAGCAATTTGCTTTAAAGTAGTACGAATATTTGTTAGTGTCGGCAACTCTGATGAAAAATCGTGGTGAGTCCACACTTCAGTCTGCGGAAAAGCTTGAGTTGCATCAGCTAAAGCTTCTCCTAAACCCTGACAATCAACCGCTGAGTAGCGCAAAGACGGCAATCGTTCATCTTGGTATTGGTTTACACCCACCAACACCAACCAAAGTTTTGCGTGTCCGGTTTCTAAAGCATAAGTTGATCGACTAGTAGCAACGCCTAATGGAGACATTTTGTTTAAATTCCGATACGGGTAATAGCAACCAATCTCGAAAATATACGTAAAATTTTTATGTTGATATAAATACTGATTATTTAATAAGAGTCAAGTTTTTCTAGGTTGGCTGCTACGAGTTTATGCATTCTTGTTGAAGGATATATCCGGAAAACTTTACAAATCTATATACTTAAGTAGAGAAAAATTAAGGTTTTATGAAAAAATCCGCTAAATCAGGCTATGAGTAAACGTATTCTGATAGAATTTGGTATACGTAATTAGTTATAAAATAGGCGTTGCATATTAACGGACAGGATACGTACCCCACAAAACTTTTAGTATTGTTGTGAGGTGTGCCGGAAAACCCGCCCTATTTTACGTTTATTAATGTTTTTAAGCAAATTGATATTTTTAGAGGAATGAGCGCTTTTCCTAAAGTCTTGTAGGGGCAATTCATGAATTGCCCCTACGTAAATTCAAGCTTTTACGACATGAGTGCGTAAGTCCTATTTTAATTACCAACACCCTTACTTTTGAGATATCCTCTAAAAATCGGTACGTGCTTTGAGGAAGTTGTAAACAGCAAGAGCAATTGCTAGAAGTAACAGTGCATGAATTAGACTGCCTGCAATATGAAATGCTAATCCCAATGCCCAAAAGACGACAAGTATAACTACAATGCCCCAAAGGATACCAAGCATAATTTTTTACTATTAAAAGTAGTTTGATTCAATTTTAGATGTTTGATAAATTAGATGATAACTATCTTGCGGATGAATTATTGACGATTATCTTTTAGTTTTATTACTTTTCCTATCTCATAAAAATCTATATATTTTCCACATATTTCTTAACAATTACTGGTGTCAGTGACAAAAAGATAAGATAGAAGAGAAGCACACGAATGTAGTAAAAAACTTTTTTGTTATCAATTTTAAGACAAAGGAGGAAGTGTGACATGACGATTATTTTAAATCACACTATAGTACCCGCACGCGATAAGGAAACATCGGCACGGTTCTTTGCAGAAATTTTTGGTTTAAAGGTTGAGTCGGATTTTAGTTACTTTGCCCCCGTGCAAGTCAATGATACTCTAACGCTTGACTTTGCCGATCGCCAGGAATTTGAGTCACATCATTATGCATTTCATGTCAGTGAAGAGGAATTTGATAGTATCTTTGCACGGGTAAAAGAGGCAGGTCTTGAATACAGTAGTGACCCCATGCATCATAATAAAGGTGAGATTAACCACAGGAAAGGGGGGCGTGGCTTCTACTTTTATGACCCCAATGGTCATAATCTGGAACTATTAACTCGTGCGTAAATTTTTGCTATAAAGCAGCTTCAAGTATTTTCTACCTGCAATCAGCAGATGATGCCTGTGTTAATACGGTCATAAACTGTAACCAATAAATAGAAGTTAAATCGGTTGTGGTCTAGGTTTAACTTTTTTTATGCCAATTGCCATCTTCCCCTTTTTCGTAGTCACGCTTTACCGCTGCCCAAGCGACTTTAAATGCTGCTTCTTCTTCGTCATATTCTTTTAAAGCATTGTTAAACGCAGCAATAAATATTTCAGATGCGTGTTTGGGTAAATGATTTTTAACTGAGTCAGGTAAATCGGCAATATCTTGATATGGCATATGCTTATTATCTCCAGTTAAGAAATTTAAATTGCGGATGCCGTACTTTTGGCGCTTCATATCCTACGTTAATTTTACTGCGTAAGTCTGTCTTATAATTAAAGGCGATCGCACGCCATATAAGCGCTCATCAGGGCAAATATAGCATAATCCTGGCTCTCATCCCACAATTGCGCGACTGCATGGGATGAGCTTAACTATATTTTATAAAATAAATCTTAAATTATTCGGTTGCGATAACTAAGTAGAACGTATTATAGTCATACTTAAGTATATAATATTACCAGGAACAAATACTTGATCGAGGTAGTCTTGCGAGTTGGGATTTAAATTTTTGGATTAAGTGATACGCCATGTATCAGCATACTAAGACTTTTCAGCCCAACGGCAAATAAAAACCGTGCAAATCTACGATCGCCAAAACGACAGAAGACTGCATAAAACAACTCAAGGATATCTATTAAGTCTGTGAAACGATGCAAATAGAAAAAGATTGAGGCTATTTAAGTTTTGGCAAGTTTACGCTATTTTCGGGAATGCTTTCATGGCATTGGGTAGGTAAACGTATTGCAACAAAAGTTTTAGTCTCTCACACACCAGGAGATTATTTAAGATGAAAAAGCGAGTTTTGAGGGTGATACGAGTTATTTTCAAGGTGAGTAGATTTAAGTTTCTTAAATTATTGTCAAAATTAAGTCACACAATTCTCACTCTTAAATCTAAAATCGAAAAAGGTCTGAAAAAGTCAGGTAATAAACAGGAGAATGATTTACAGCAAGAAACAGAAGAAATTTCCAGGAGAATAGGAGAATCAAGAGTTGATCCGCAACCAACACAACCACCAACTCCTGCACGACTGGACAATGAACTAGACCAAACAGAAGAAATTTCCCGAAGAATAGGAGAATCAAGAGTTGATCCGCGACCAAAACAGCCACCAACTCCGATACGAGTTAGAAAAATAGGAAAACCAACAGTCAATCCGCAACCAAAAAAGCCACCAAATCCTATACGACTGCGGAAAATAGGACAAGTAACAACCACTTCGCGAACGACTTTTATCGGAGTGAGAAAAATAGGAGTTGCAACAGTCAATCCCCGACCGAAGAAGCCACCTCGTCCGCTGCGATAGTAGCTTTGCTAATAATAAAAACCACTGTACCTAAGAAGAGAATACACCAAAATTCATATGAAAAAGCAAATTGTAATGGCGATCGCTTTACCAATAGTATTGGCTAGTGCAACATCTAGTTTTGCTGGTGAAGTTGTGAAAAAGCCAGTAAAAACACCCAGCGTTACTGTCAAACCAATCGTATCTGCACCCGTGACTGGTGCAGGAGATAACACACAAAGAATTGGTGAAGGCAATATCAAAAAGAAACCCGTGAAACCTCCTAACCCTCCCCGTAGAGAACAAATTTTGGTTAACCAACGCCAAATTTTACAGCCTGTCAACTCTACTGTTTCAAATCGAAACACAAATCCCGCTCTTGGTTACTAAGCTTGGGGCTATTCTCTAAATAATCATGCAACCATCGACAACTGCGAGTCAACAGATGATCTAAATCTGTGGTTTGCAGTTCTTTGCTATCAATACGCCAAAATTTAACCGTACCATCTTTACTGGAAGAGGCAATCATTTTACTATCAGGGCTGAAACTGACATCGTTGACAGCTTGGCTATGTCCCGAAAACGTCTTTATTTCTATACCATCAATACTCCATAATTTCACTGTATTGCCGTCACTAGAAGCAATCATGTTACCTTGCGGATTAAAAGTTACATTCCAAACTGCCTCAGGTTGCTCTAGCAGAGTTTGTAGTAACTTACCATCGCTTACCCGCCAAAGTTTTATAGTTTTATCAGAACTAGCAGAAGCGAGGATATCACCTTTAGCGTTAAAACTTATACCACCTACAGCATTAGTATGTCCAGTGAGGGTTCGCAGTAACTTACCATCGCTTACTCGCCAGATTCTCACTGTGTTATCTCTGCCACCGGAAGCGAGAATATCACCTTTAGGGCTAAAACGGACGCGAAAAACTTCACCGTTATGTCCTGTTAAGGTTCTAATAAGTTTGCCATCTTTTACTCGCCATAATTTAATAGTTGCATCCGCACTTGCTGAGGCGAGAATATCTCCCTCTTGACTGAAAGTGACATTATTAACTTCATGTTCGTGTCCTAGCAGCGTTTTGATCATATAGCCGTCACGAGTTCGCCACAGTTTCACCCAGCCTTCAGCACCAGCAGAAGCCAGAGTTTGCCCGTCTGGACTGAAACTGACACCATAAACAGCATCTCTATGTCCCAGTCCATTAGGCAACTTGTCTAATCCTTCTAGAGAAAAGCGCAAAGTCATATTCGGTAGTTGCCAAAGTTTGATTGATTTGTCGTCACTGGCTGTTGCCAGGAGATTACCTTGTGGGCTGAAACTAACACTATTTACCCCAAAGTTCTGTTGAGTGAGAGTTTTAATTAAACTGTTGTCTCGCCGCCAAAGTATAACACTTTGATCTCCGCTAGCTGAGGCTAAAGTCTGACCATCCGGGCTGAAACTAACACCAAAGACTTCTATAGTGTGTCCCAGGAAAGTTTGCAACAGAGTGCCATCTTGGAAATTCCAAAGTTTAATTGCGGTATCAAAACTAGCTGAGGCTAAAGTTTTACCATCGGGGCTGAAACTTACCGATGTTACTTGATCGCTATGTGCTGAAATTGTTTTTGGCATAGCATCGCTAATTCTCCAAATTTTGATAGTTTTATCAGCACTACCTGAAGCTATTTTACCGTCAGGACTAAAAGCCACACTGTTAACTGCCGCAGTATGCCCAGTTAAAGTTTTTAGCAAAGTCCCGTCACTAATTCTCCAGATTTTAATAGTTTTATCAGCGCTACCTGAAGCGATTGTTTGACTGTCGGGACTAAAACTGACACTATTGACATCACCATTATGACCTGACAAAGTTTTTAATAATTGACCATCACTAACTCTCCAGATTTTAATAGTTCTATCAGCACTACCAGAAGCAATCATATTACCATCAGCAGACCAACATACACTATAAACCTCAGCCGAATGAGCGTTAATAGTTTTAATTAAAGCACCGTCACTTATGCGCCACAGCTTTACAGTGTAGTCAAAACTAGCAGTAGCAATCATTTTACCGTCAGGGCTAAAGCTGACATCTCTAACCGTGCGCTGATGTCCTGTCAAAGTTCGCAACCACTTACCATCACGTCCCCAAAGATTCACTGTTTGGTCATCACTCGCAGAAGCAATTGTCTGACCATCAGGACTAAATTTAACACTGTTTACAGCTTTGCTATGTTTCTGCAAACGGTTGAGTTGTTGAGTGTTAGAAAGTGCATGTCCTAAGGAACTTACTGTTTGAAATTGCACATCTGTTGGTGCGCCAATAATTTGCTTTAGCTGCTTACCTGCTTTGACACTAGCAATTAGTGCATCAAGCGGCTGATTCGATAAAAACTTAGCTTCCGATGATGAATTTAATGCTACGATTTCTCTAAGTTGAGCCTTTTGACTTTGGAAATAAGCTAAACCAGCAAAACTCGAAGCTGCTATTCCTAAAAACGAAAGTGCTACAACGGCTCTTTGAGCTTGTCGAAGTCTTCTTTTTTCTTGAAATTGTTGGCGTTTTCTTTCTTGTAAACAAGCTTCAATAAATTGCTGAACATCCGCAGAAAGTTCATCAGTGTATTTGATGTAAATATCTTCCGCTTCAGCCAACCGCACACCTTGCAACAAAAAATCAGATTGCTGACCACTTTGCAACCATAATTGTGCAGCTTGCTCAATTTGACGTTGCGATCGCAATCTACTACGATTTTCCTCCAACCACCAGCGCAAAGTTGACCAATGGCGAATTAGAATTTCATGGGCAACTTCTACCGTCACTGGAGGGAGTGGGGAGTGGGGAGTAGGGAGTGGGGGGGATGGGGGAGATGAGGGAGATGAGGGAGACAAGGGAGACAAGGAGGAGGGGGAGGACAAGGAAGATGAAGATATAGAAATTTTTCCCTCATCCCCTTGTCTCCCTTGTCCCCCTTGTCCCCTTGTCCCCCCCTCCTCCTCCCCTCCTCTCCCCTCCTCCTCTTCCTCCAAGTTCATCACAATTAACTTGGCAGCAGTTAACGCTTGCAGAGTTCTTTCCACCAACGCAGCTGGATATTTTTTCACAATCAACTCTGATTTGTGTATCCGTCGTCGAGTATCTTCTGTACCCTCTCCTAACTGCGTCAAAGACAGAAAAATCCACTTAGCACATTCTTGCGCTTGGGGGTCTAAACTTTCGTAAACAGCTTGAGACGATCGCTCTAATGCTCCTTTAATTCCACCTAGTTCGTCTTGATACGCTTGCAAAGTTAACTCACCTGTGGAGCGATGTTGCCACAATTGCTCTAAAACAAATTCCAATAAGGGTAAATCGCCGACCGAGTGATTTAACTCTCGCAGTAAAACTTCTACTAACTCTGGTTCTAGTTTTAACCCTACTTGTTGAGCCGGGTTAACAATCACCCGTCGGTAATCGTCTAAACTCAGCCTGGGTGGAACTAATACACTCGACTCCTGTAAAACTTCAGCCAGTCTCGGTACTTCCAAACAAGAGGTAATAAAGTCCGCTCGTAAAGTAATAATTAACTTAAAACGGTCTTTCGCATATTCCGCCGCCCCCAGCACCAATTCTAAAAAGCGCTCTCTGTCTGTAGTTGAGGCAAGAGTAAATAATTCCTCAAATTGGTCTATCACCAAAACTACCATAGGTTCCGGTCGATTACGCAGCCAGTAGACGAAGCTTTCTACACCCTGGTGGAGGATTCCTTCTAGGAGGAGATGGGGAGGGGGAGAGGGGGGGAGGGGGGGATGGGGGGATGGGGGGAAAGAATTATTCTCATCGTCCCCTTGTCCCCTTGTCCCCTTGTCTCCCACTCCCCCCCTCTCCCACTCCCCCCCTCTCCCACTTTTCTCTCCTCCCAGCCGTTGTGCCAAAACCTCTATGGGATTTGCACCTGGGCGCAAAGTTCTAATTAACCACTGTTCGCTGCTGGGGATTTGTTTACCCAGTCGCAGTTGGGGAATGACACCGGCTTGGACAACTGAAGATTTACCGCTACCAGAAGCACCGACGACGGCGAGAAATGAGCGATCGCGCAATTGATGAATTAACTGCTGAATTAAGCTTTCACGCCCATAAAAATATTGGGCATCATTCTCTGAAAAAGCACTTAATCCCATGTAAGGACAGATACCTAAATCTAAACCTGCTTTTTCTTCTCGCCCTTGCATGTAAGTTTTTTCTCTTAAGATTTCGATGATACCTTGTGTACCGGAAAGCCAGACGTAGAAAGGAATATCGCTACCGGCTAATTGTAATTGCAATTGAGCGATCGCCCCAGCCGCAGATAATCCGTCTGCTTCCGCTGCCGCTGTTAAAGTATCAAATAAAGTTTGGGCGAATTTTTCAGTTGACGACGCAAAAGAAGCACAAGCAATTATACACTGTCCCTCTTGGGAGTCGATTTGCAAATCTTCTACCCAATCTTGTAGAGATGCAGAAGCAGGACAATCGAGGATGATGATTTGTTTGGCATTACAGTGACGTAGTTGTTGTTTTAACCACGATCGCTTGATGCGGATATCTTCTCCCAGCACCAAACCATCGATAGCTTCAGTTTCCTCGATGCGTCCGCGCAAATAAAGTAAAATAGTTTCTGATTCGGGCGAGTCTAAAACACGAGCGATCGATGAACGCACATCCTCAGCAGCAGCTTTTGTCGCTTGCAAATATTCTAAGTTAAAACCGCCAACACTACCCAAAAACTTGCTAATATCTAAAGTTGTCGTACTTCCTGATAGTCCCTCTACAACTATCCCCAATCGGCGATGCACATCATCATCAGCTTTTTCTTGCCTAACTCCTAAAATTATTTCCCCAACTCCTTCAACAATTCGTTTAGGAGTTTGTAAAGGATATTCGCGCTCAAGCTGAGTATCTCCTTTGCCTCTTTTCTGCTGATTAATTAATCGTAATTGTTGATTAGTCTTATCAATATATTGCAACGTTTGATGATAAACATAGCGATAAAGTCCATCAGCAGAAATTATCCCCTTTGAATCTGCTGCCTCACCTCGCAACCCGTGCATTAAATAATAAGTAAAAACTCCATGTCCCAATTCGGGAAATTCCCAAGATTGCTGATTATTATCGCAAGAAAGCAAAGCATAAAAACCTTTACTTTTTGCAGCAGTTCGCTGTAATACCTCTACTAATTGCGTTGTCGGGTTCAACAGCGGTTCTCTGATTGTTCCCCTTAGCGTCATTCCACCGCTATGACAAGCATCCAGCCAAACTAACTGATTCTGCGCTGGACAATTATCTAACAATTGTAATAGTTCTTGTAATTTTAAACCTGTATTTTTCAAGTTTGATTTTTGCGTATCTGCCAAACATAAAAATGCTTCCTGAGAATTTGGTTCTAGCATTCCGTGTCCGGAGAAATAAAATAAAACCATATCCTGCGGTTTAGCAGCAGCGGTAATTTCTTGGAGACTGACACGCACATTCTCCTTTGAAGGTGGTAAAGAAGCAAAATCGTGGTGAATTTTTACCTCTTTTTGCGGAAATTGTCTGGAAGCACCAGTCAAAGCATCCGCTAAACCCTCACAATCGACATATGAATAATTTAGCATCGGGAGTCCTTTATCTTGATATTTATTGACTCCCACAAGCATTAACCACAGCTTGCCTGTATCTGTTTTTTTAACTTGATTTGAACGACTAGTACCTACACCGATTGGACACATTTTAATTAAGTGTATTGAAATCTTAATATTTACTAAGTTGTGAATTGGGCATTGGGCATCGGGCATGGAAAGAATCTCTTATACAATCATGGCAAATCTCACGGGATAGAAATAACCTTTTACTCATGCCTAATTCCTAATTACCAATGCCCATTGCCCCATGCCCATTACCCAATTTTCAAAATTTCTAAATATTTAACTTTAAGCCGAAACATGATTCTCGTTAGTTGTAGTAAAGTTTGTGCAGGCGTGTTTTAACGCTTGCATTCCTTGCATAGGTCGAGATATTGTGTTTTATGCATCCAAGACAAAGTATTATTTCCATATTTTCAACTTTTGTGCAATTTAATGGCGATCGCTTTCACGGTTGGGCAACGGATAGTAAACTGCGTCGCAGTATGCAAAGTTGTGTAAACAAAACGCCACAAGAACGGCAAGAGAATTTTTGGGTACTTTATTGGTACAATTATATCTCCCTTCCTCGGGTAGAGAAACTTGCCAAAGAACATCTGATTGCTTATTTACAAGAAGTCTGCTATTGGACATCGCAAAAAACATCTGCTAGTTTTAGCAGTACTCAATATAAGTTACCAGATTGTTTTCAAATGGCGATCGCTTCTGTCGATAAAGTCCTCAAAGGTTTCAATCCCAACCAAGGCTTTATCTTAAAAAACTACGCCAGCGTCATCTTTGGTAGCGTCATCCGTGAAACTTTGCGTCAACGCGGCGAAATTGATATCTGTACTGAATGGGGAATGTTGCGGAAAATTAGTCAAAAGCGTTTGGTAGAGGCTTTGGAAAATGCTGGCTTATCTCCAGAGACTGTTACGGCTTACGTCCTGGCTTGGAATTGTTTTAAAACGCTTTATATCCCAAAGCAGCCTCAGGCAACACGCCAACTTCCTCGACCAGACAATGATACATGGAGTGCGATCGCTCAAGCTTATAATTCCCAAAGTAGTCAAAAAGTAACTTCGCAAATTTTGGAAACTTGGCTGCTCAGTTGTGCCAAACATGCGCGAAACTATCTTTATCCACCTTCGGCATCAATTAATGTTTCCCCCGCCGGTCAAGATACAAGCGAATGGATAGATAATCTCGCTGGAGAGGTAGATTCAGTACTTACCCAAATTATTACTCAACAAGAAGAACAAACCAGAATTTCTCAGCAATCTGAGATTAACAATGTTTTAGCCGCCGCAGTTGCCCAACTAGAACCAGAAGCACAACAAATTTTGCAACTATATTATAGTCAGGGGCTGACTCAGCAGCAAATTGCCAAAGAACTAGTTTTGCAGCAATATACTGTCTCGCGGCGACTCACAAAAGCTAGGGAAATTTTACTGCGAAATTTGGCTAAATGGAGTAGTGAGAAGCTGCATATTTCTGTCACCCCAGACCTACTCAAAAATATGAGTACCGTAATGGAGGAATGGCTGCAAGCTTACTACAGCGAATCTCCTTATTAAACCTCTTGGACTTATTTGGGAATAATGAAAGGGGTAAGGGTTGACAAGGAAGTATCAAAATTTCTCTTCCCTAATCCCTAGTCCCTAATCCCTAGTCCCTATTAACCCCCAAGTTTAGCCAAAATTTCCGGAGTAATTTTCATGACTGCCAACGCCGCCTTGTTTACTTTTGCATCCCCAACAGATTTGATTTTAGAAATACCCGCCAACGTTCAAAATCAGGCGTATCTTCACAGTCAATCTTTTTCTCATCCTAGTTCTGGTTATCAAGCTTATTTAAATGAACTTTGCTTGAATGTTGTTTTGGCGTGGCTGCAAGCAGATTTTGCACCCCAGGCAAAAGTATCGCCGAATATCAATGCTTTAGCAAGTTTTTGGGAACTGGTGAATGGGACTGCAATTGTATCAGACGGCATTCGATTTATTTTGGTTCCCAGCGAGGCAATGGATTTAAGTGAATTGCGAGTACCGCAAGAATGGGTAGATATATCTAGTTTAGCTGGTGATTATTATTTAGCAGTGCAAGTAGAACCGGATGAAGCTTATGTGCGAATTTGGGGCTATTGTAGTTATGAACAACTGAAAAATCAAGGAAGTTATGATGCAAGCGATCGCACTTATTCCCTTGATGGTAGTGATATCATTAGCGACATCAACGTTTTAACTGTAGCGTTACAACTTTGCCCGCAATCAAGTACGCCTAAGCTTATCCCGCAATTAGCAACTTTACCACAAGAACAAGCACAAAATTTAATTGCTCGTTTAGCAAACAAAGAAATAATCACACCGAGACTAGCTATCCCTTTTCAACTTTGGGGTGCGCTAATTGAACATGGCGGTTGGCGGCAAAGCTTATATCAACGCCGCTTGGGACTACCAGAACAGTGGTCAGTTATCCAATGGTTGCAAAACGGTGTTTCTCAACTTGCAGAAAACGTTGGTTGGGGAAGCTTGATGCAAGTAAGCGTCGCTGGTGCGCGGAGTGTCGAAGAAACACAACCACAGACAATTCTTTCTCGGCAGTTAGCGATCGCCGGTCAAACCTACGAACTGCGTATTATACCACAAAACGAAGGAGAATCAATTATTTGGCGCTTTGAATTGCGTAACGCCGCCGTAGGTGCAGCCATTCCCGGTGGATTTAAACTGAGACTACTCACCGAAGATTTACAAAGCTTCCCCAACAACGAAGATATAGCCATAACAGCCGTAGAGCAACTCTTTGTAGAAGTAGCGCTAGAACCAGGTGAAGGTATAGTATGGGAAATAGAACCCAAAAGCGAAAACTACGACCGAGAAATATTAAGATTTTAGGCATTGCTAAAGCGCGAATACTCTGGTGTGCCTAAAGCGTTTCTGCGTGAAATAATCCAGATTCTAAACCTTTATTTGGCTTTTTAAAATATGATACGGTGGAGAATTATTCCGTAAATCCACCAAAAGAAAAAAGCCATGAGAGGAAAAACCAAGCAACAAATCCGTGTATGGGCGATGTTGTGTCATCTCTCAGCTTTATTAGCGTGGATACTATTAATTTTAGTAATAATTATCGGTATTCCTTTGTATCTACCATTGAATGTTTTAGCACCATTGATTATTTGGCGAGTAAAAAAAACACAATATACGTGGGTTGACTTTCAAGGCAAAGAATCTTTAAATTTTCAACTTTCACTGACATTTTATGTTTTAATCCTCGTAATTATATCCTTGCTGCTAGTGTTTACAGGATTTGGCATTGCGATGACCAGCAATGGCACAGCCAATTATATAGAGATAATTTTCCGCACATTACTAATTGGGTGTAGTGCGATCGTTCTATTCATGCTTTTATTACAATCATTTGTAGTCACTTGTGCTGCTATGAAAGCTTATAGAGGTGAGTATTATCGTTATCCGTTCACAATTAGATTTTTGATATAGCAAAGAAACTCGGTTTTTCAAAATTGGGTAATAGGTAATCGGTAATGGGTAATGGTGAGTCCAGACTGTAGGGTGCGTTGCGCTACGCGACAACGCACCTTGCACAGTCGTTGGTGCGTTAGCTAAAAGCATAACGCACCCTACAATTTAAGACTGACAAATAATATCATTATATTGGGTAATAGGTAATCGGTAATGGCTAATGGTGAGTCCAGCGCCCCGCGCGGGTTCCCCGCGTTGAGGCGACTGGCGAACCCGAAGGGGGAATGGGAAAAGGGGGAAAGGGTAAAGGGTAAAAGGGAAAAGAAAAAGAATTATTACCAATGACGGCAGATGCCTCAACGGAGGGAACCTCCGCACGGCACTGCCTCCCCAATGCCCAAAGCAATTACCTATTACCCATTACCCATCTAATTTTAGGTAAATCTATGGCTTTAGGATGGCAAATGAATCAGGGTGCGATCGGCGTTGCAGTTGTGGGTACAGGATTTGGGCAAAAAGTCCACATTCCCGGATTTCAAGCACATCCTCGTACCCAAGTAGTTGCAGTATATAACCAAGACTTAGAAAAAGCTAAAGCGATCGCCCAAACCCATAATATCCCCCACGCCTGCAACAAAATTGCAGACATTGTTGCCTTAAACGAAGTGCAAGCCGTCAGCATTTCCACACCGCCATTTATGCATTATGAAATGGCAAAAACAGTACTCCAAGCCGGGAAACATTTATTATTAGAAAAACCCGTTACCTTAAATGCAGCCGAAGCAAAAGAACTTTATCAGTTAGCCAACCAAAAAGGCGTAATTGCAACAGTAGATTTTGAATTTCCCTTTGTACCTGGGTGGCAATTATTATCTGAATTATTATCACAAAATTACGTCGGTGTCAAACGTTTAATTAGAATTGATTGGTTAGGCGCTTCCAGGGCTGATGCTTCGCGTCCTTGGAATTGGTATTCTCGCCAAGACCAAGGAGGTGGCGTTTTAGGGTCTTTAGGTTCCCATGCTTTCGATTACATTTACTGGCTATTTGGACCGATACGTAGATTAAACGCTCATTTAAGTACTGCCATTCCCACACGAGTTGACCCCGCTACCGGAGAATCAAAGTTAGTAGACAGCGATGACACCTGTATGTTAATGCTGGAATTAGCAGATGGAACACCTTGTCAACTTTGTATCAGTTCAGTAGTTTATGCACCGCGTCCGCATTGGGTGGAGGTGTATGGCGATAAGGGTACATTAGTTTTGGGAAGCGAAAATCAAAAAGATTACGTACACGGATTTCGAGTTAAAGGTTCGCGACTTGGTTTACCGCTGACGGAAATAGAAATTCCCAATCGCTTGACTTTTAACAAAAACTATGCGGATGGGCGAATCTCTGCGTTTATTCGCGTAATTGAGCAATGGGTGCAAGGAATTGATCTCGGTGAGGCGATTGTACCATCGTTGCGAGAGGGAGTTTATTCTCAGTTGTTGATGGATTTATCTCATCAATCAAATGTGAGAAAAAGCTGGGTAGATGTACCTGATTTAGAAGCATTTTTAAGTCATAATATCAACTCTTTTTAATGTTTTATTTAATTTCCAGAACAATCTCTAAGGACGATTGAAGGAATATAACCGTTTACCGGAGATGAAATTGGTACCCAACCATCTTTGCCACGATTTTTGATTATGACACGCTGACCACTTTCTAGAACTCCTAAAATCGGACTGTTAATTGAGGGTTGTTGCCGAACACGCAGAACACCTCCAACAAAAATTTTGCGACAGTTATCTGAAGAAGTTGCTGTTTCAAAGGGGGGTACTGGCTGTTCGCATGACTCGAGATGTTTAGCAGATACATAACCTGACTGAGGTGATGAAATCTTCACCCAGTCACCTGCGTAGTTTTCAATGATTACAAGGGTTTGATTGCGTAATGTGCCAATAATTGCGCCATCTGGACTATAGCGGACATTGAGATTGTCGCCCTGTTGAGTGGCAACTCGGCGGCAATTATCTGGAGTCTGCGCCAATTGATATTCATCGGATGCCGGCGATGATGCTTGTTTGATAATAGATAATTGGATGTCTTGACTTGTAAGTGTATTAACAGTAGTTGAGGCAGCAGGAAAAGCTGTTATCAGTGAAAACATAGCAGCTGCGGCTAGAGATTTTTGGCAGTTTTTTAACGGTTTCATTAGCAAACCTCCTAAGCATGAGAATTATTAAAGTCAAAACTTCTAAATAGTGATTTAAGATATTAGACGTGGTAAAAAGAATTAAAGTTCTCAAAGCAAAGAGTTTGTATAAAACTTGGATGCCCTTAACCTCATTTTCAAGCGGAGTTAAGGGCAATACGTTGAGTTAACTGAAAATTGCTGTAAGCTGTCGCGCCTATAAGAACGCACTTTTTTATTTTTGGGCAAAAGAATTAAACCATCAGCCCAAAAGTTTAATTTGCAAGCCTAGCAGCTTAGTACTTTATCAAGTTTTAGCGATTAATTGTACCTGATCTTCAGTACCAAAATTACAGAGGCTAAAAGTAAGGTAACGATGTTAGCGGCAATCAGAGGAATATCCTGAACATAAACGCCATAAACCAACCATAAAATAATACCTGTACAAAGGGTAATCAGCATACTCCAAGAAAGGTCTGAAGCTGATTTCGACTTCCAAGTTTTAATCAGTTGAGGCAGATAGGCAATTGTAGTCAGCAATCCAGCTATTAGACCCAAAGTGGTTATAAAATCAATTTCCATTTTTCCTCGCTACCTAATACCCTAATTTCATCCCTCAAAGTTATCTTTGTGTACTAGCTGCGGGTTTTGAACGCTGTTGTTGGTAAAAGCCAACAACTTTTTGCACATAAGCAGCCGTAAAACCACTGTTGCAGCCTGTATAGTTGCCAGTCATCCACCAACAGGCAACACCACGCACAGCTGCGGTTTCGTTGTTCTTAGTCGCGGCAAACTGCTTGTTTAACTCCCGACGGGTGATGCAACTTACAATTTGACGTGCAGTTGCAGGGCTATTTTCAAACTCCGCTGGTGTGAGTTCCTTTTTTAGACATGTTCTTGACCAACCTTTGAGGGTTTCTGGTTTGACTTGCCATTCGCTATAAAGTCCATCATTGGCAGAACCGGTTTTTGGTGCAGCTTGTCGCAATGCTTCTACCATCGCTGTTATTTGGGCATCAGATACTGCCTGTTGTGCTTGTGCTGGCAATGATAACAGTCCCAAACTGATGATAACTCCAGTGAGTAGCGATCGCATGAATTTCCTCCTCATTACCTTAAACTTACTTCATGTATGCGTGCTTTAGAAAATTTCTCACTTTCGGTAGCGCTTGGGGAATCCTACTAAGGATAGGTTTACGCCTATGCATTACTTTTTTCTATCGTTTTCAATAATAATAATATTTGCTTGAAATTTTCAAGCCGCGTACATTGAAATTATAGAGATTAAACACAAATCCAAATAAACATAATAGGTGTAACATGAATCCTACAAAAAAAGTCTTATCAAACAGTGTTGATGCAGAAGTAAATCAAAAGCGATCGCTAGAAAAAACCTCCACTGAAAAATCAACTCTTGGACATCGGCTTGCCGATTCAATGGCAGCGGAAGTGGGTTCTTGGAGATTTATTATCAGCCAAAGTGCGGTTTTGGCGGGGTGGGTTGGCTTGAATATGATGCCCGGAGTTCCCCATTGGGATCAGTCACCTTTCATGATGCTTAACTTAGTATTTTCATTTGCCTCAGCTTATACAGCGCCAATCGTTTTGATGAGTCAAAATCGGCAGTCTGATATCGATCGCAAAAATGACAAACTTGACCATCAAGTGAATTTAAGAGCTGGACAAAATATTGAACTGCTTCATGAAAAGTTGGATAACTTGCATTCTCAACAGCTAAAAGAACTGACTCAAATTGTTAAACAGCAACAGCAAATTATCAATGAGCTTAAAGTAACTTTAGTCTCTAAATCAGACGATACTAAAGAAGTTAAAATGAATGTAGTGCCAGGACTAAATGTGCAAATTAACGGGAAATTCTCCAAAGAAAATTCTAGTAACAAACCCTTCACTTTAGAGCAAGCGATTGGAGACAATGCCAAAGTTGTCGAAAAGCTAACTCATCGGTAATAAGAAATGAAAATCTGAATTTTCACTCATCGACGGTGAAATTCAACTACTTTTTCGAGAATTCTCACATCGTAGCTGTCAAAAAAATCGTGACCTAATAATCCGATGCCGGCTTTTGGAGCGATCGCTACCTCAACATTATTAACGATAGCTCCACCAACTGCAATAGACTTAACCTGACTTGTAACGAATTGTACCCTGCTACCATCAGCAATTTCCGCGCTCATCGTACCTGTAGCTTGAAGTTTGAGGTCACTTGCCATTCCCTGAGTGATGACGGTACCGCTAGCACCTGTATCTAAAATCATCTCAAAGGTTTTGTTACCATTAAACATTACCTCAATCACCGGAGTTTTCCCCAAACGGCGTTTAATCGGAATCCGAAAAATTCCATTATCAGATGCTGTGACACCGCAGAGACTACCCAAACTAACCGTTTTACCCGAAGAAGTCACCATAAAACAGCCTCCTGGATCGTCAGCCATTGTCCGACGCGGAAACACCAAAAACATCAGCCCAGGAATAACCGCCATCAAACCTAGCCGACTCCAAGCATTTTTCATATAATATCGCTCTTGTACCTGTTTAAATCTGTATATTATTAGATTGCCCAAATTGAGCCGAAAAATCTAAAAGTATCCAGCAGTTTGCATTTATTATGGATTAGTATCACGCAAAGGCGCAGAGGCGCAAAGAGTAAGACTTTGCGATACTGGATTTTATATTTTTTTTCCAGATAACTATACAATTTTGTTATTAAATAATATTAAATTATATTTAATAAATACATATTACATCTAAGAAATACTTAAATCATTAAAGATTAAGTAAAGACACTTGTCATAACTTTAAGTAAGACGAATATTTCTCTTCTTTGCGCCTGGTGCGCCTCTGCGTGAAATTCTTCCTCAAAATCCAGGAGAATGATGAAAAAGTTATCAAACTTACCACCCCAATTATGCTTCACTCAGTAATAGTGGCTGTGTAAAAAACTGGGGGTAGCACAATGTCAAATTTGAGAAGTACTCATTGGGGCTGGTTCTTAGGAATTGCAATAACTAGTATCAGTTCTGCCAATTGTGCCATAGCCCAAATTACCCCAGATAGCAGCCTACCGAATAATTCTCGCGTCACAACAATGTTCTAGCTGGAGGTGGCGGTAGTATTGCAGTCAACGCCCGCAACGCCAGATATTTTGGGAGACAGTACCCTTTTAGCAGGCATAGGTCAAGGTTTGGCAACAGCTGACTCTGTTGCGGGAGATATTGCGCTTAATGCCACAGGAGAAATAAAAGTTGTTGGGGAAAACAGCAATATCTTTAATGTTGTGCGATCGCAAGCATTGGGCAGTGGAGGGAATTTAACGATTAACACTCAACAGTTGCTAGTGCCAGATAAAGCACAAGTCAGTGCTATCACATTTGGTGCGGGCAAGGGGGGAAATTTAACCCTCACTAGCGCAGCAGCATAAACCCAAGACACCTGCCGCGAAATTATCGTCAAGACAATCATGCGATCGCAATCGTACCTGCAACTGGCTGGGTAATCAACGATAAGGGCGAAGTAACGCTGATTTACTCTGTGTCTAATGCTACTAATTTGGTATCTGCTCCCGTTACCTGCCCTAATCAGTGAACATTTTTCGGGTGCGTTACGAACAATAACGCACCGTAAAGAAGAGCGCACTTTACATTTCTAGAGCGATCGCTGCTACTAAATCTAAGTGAAAACATCATCTCTCATTATAAGTATTTCTTATGATTTGTATAGAATATTCTGTATGAATCATCGTAGCTCGATTTTAACCTAATTGTTATATTTATTAACATAATCTCAGAAATCAATATCTCTTATTGAGATTTGAACTTCTCCTACAAACCTCGGTTCATCGCACCGAGGTTTTTTATTGCCAAGAAAAATCAAGGTTTGTATCAGACTAAATAAGACAAACCTTTACTCAATGCATAAAATGCTTATCTTTCTTACGACAGGTGACAAATCTTATAGAAATTGCCAAATTTATATAAGATACTTTTTTTCCATCCATGCAACGAAAATTTTTTATATCAGTTGAAAAAAAAGAGGAATTATTTCACACAGAGCTAATCAAATGTGGCGTAGACTACCAAAAAGCTGCACAAGTTGCTCATATTTTAGCTCTGGAAAAACCAGATGAGCTTTTGACTGAAAAAGAGATAGAACTTACTAAAGAAGTTTGTCAAGAGTGGTTAACACATCATAAACGCTTGACTTCAATTTTTAGAGACTACTAATAGTTCTTAATTTTATTAACGTTGCCAGGGAAAAGAACCAAAAAAAAGTATTGTCAACTTAACCGAAAGCTGATATACCTGAAAAATACCAGCTTGACACGTACCGTGATTTAAATTTGTTCTCAATCATCTAGCACAAGTGTTTGTTAAGTTGACAGTACCCACAATAAGCGCTCCCGTTAAATTTTTATTAATGCCATCATGATCAAGAAAGCCCTGTAACCTTGATTTGTTCTTGGCTAATCTTCATCAATTCGTAGAGGTCAGAGGCATATAAATCTTCGTGACTTGGCTTGTCTGTTTGACTTGTTGCTACAATTGGATCGCCGTAAGCTTTGGTTCTGCCAATTAGTAAAAGTTTTTTGCCAGCACATTCGCCAATTAGTTGAAAATTGTAATCAGGGAAAAATTCTACATCTGTAAAGAAAGTACGATTTTTAATGGGCATTTATATCTCCTTTGTGAAACACGCTTGCAAAATGGCGATCGCCTTATTCTCTAACCATAGCGCTGCAAAACATTATCCGTGTTTTACCAGCTACAAATACGCTTTATTGATGGATTTAGACTTTAATTTGATTAATCGTTCAATGCAAACTCTACCGAAATTTAGTGCTTCAGCTTCTGTGAGAAAAGAGAATGACTCCTGATACTGATTTTCTTCCAACTCAGTATAATCAACACTAACGCCGTTCAACTCTTTCTTCGATTTTACAATCGACTGCTTGTAATTAATCATCCTAGCCTCCGTGTATTTGTGGCGGTTGGCGAGGTGGGTGAAAAAACAGAATACATCACTGCCAATAATAACAGTGATGCCACTTAGAAGAGCAAAAAGACAAATGCTTAGAGCAAGCTTATGTCAAAGGTACTCCTCCCAATGCCGACGGAGTTAGCTGACGGGCTAAGACTGGAAGGTGTCTTTCTCTAAAAAGAGATTCGCCCCAATTACTGGTTCCTCCGCTTCTAATCTAACTTGGCTAGATTGAATTAGGCGATTTTACCCACTTACTTTATTAATAAAATATACTGAGATGTCCTAATAGTCAAGAGGCATAAGCTCGGAAATTACTTAGGATTTACCATTGGATCGCGGTAGGGGATGAGGGGGATGAGGGGGACAAGGGAGACAAGGGGACAAAGAGACAAGGGGACAAGGGGGACAAGGGGACAAGGAGGACAAGGAGGACAAGATAAATTTTCTTCTTCCTCATCTCCCTCATCTCCCTCATCTCCCTTGTCTCCCTTGTCTCCCTTGTCTCCCCTACTTCCTTATCTTGCCATTCCACCTACAAGTGCAGCTTGGTTATCGCTTGTAACTATTTGCTGCTGTAAATCTTGCCAGCAAACGTTTTCCAAACTGGGTAAAACAACATGTGCTTTACCCACTCTTTCCACTGGACCTAGCCCAACAGTTCGCATTCCCGCAACCAGCGCACCTTCTACACCTGCGCTTGCGTCTTCCACCACCACACACTCGGAGGGTGAAAGCCCTAATTTTTCGGCTGCAAATAGAAATACGTCTGGTGCTGGTTTCGGTTGGGAGACGCTGTAACCATCAGCTACAGCATCTAATTTATCAGCAATACCCAAGCGATCGATGACAGTTTGGGCATTTTTGCTAGATGAACCTAAAGCGACTTTAACCCCAGCATCTCGCAATTCCTGTAATAAATTAGATACTCCAGGCAGCAAGTTATCTGGCTTGATACTGTGCATGAATTCGAGATAGTAACGGTTTTTACGTTCCATCATCTCCTGAATTTGCTCTTCGGTTGCCTCGCTGTCGCCTAATATATGCAATAGCGATTCTCGACGCGGCAATCCTCGCATCGCTTCATTTGCCTCGCGGTCAAAAGGAATACCTTCTTCATCTGCCAGTCGCTTCCAACCCAGATAGTGAAACTCCGAAGTATCAGTTAAAACGCCATCTAAGTCAAAGATGACACCTTGGATTTGGGAGGGAAAGTGGGGAGTGGGGAGTGGGGAGTGGGGAGTGGAGGAGGGGGAGGAGGGGGGAGACAAGGGAGAAATTTTTCCAACGAGTCCTCCTTGTCCCCCTTGTCCTCCTTGTCCCCTTGTCTCCTTGTCTCCTTGTCCCCGTATCTCCTTGTCCTCTTTACTGGCAGTCAAATCAAAGTCATACCACTCATTGCGCCATTGCAAGCGAAACTTGAGGCGTGTCCAATTAGGTGGTAAATTAGGACAAGCTACAGGACCAAATTGAGTCATGCGGATACCGCCAAACCCGAAAATCACAGCTTGCCAAACTCCACCTGCACTGGCTGCGTGAATTCCTTCACCTGCATTACGGCGGACATCTTCCAAGTCTACCAATGCTGCCCGCTGAAAGTGGGTGTAAGCTTCGGTTGGTTGATTCAAATCGCAAGCTAAGATGGCGTTAATTGCAGGACCGAGAGAAGAACCATATGTGTGGTCGGTGCGGGGGTTATAATAATCCCAATTGCTAGCGAGGGTTTTGCAGTCATAGCGATCGCGTAGCAAATACAGTAACATCAACACATCAGGCTGTTTGAGAATTTGCTTTTCGCTGGTGGCTTCAATTCCCAGCAAACCTTGCATAGATTTGGTGCGAGGTTCGTAATCTTCTAAATTGACATGTTCTAGCCCGAAAAAGCCTTCAAATTGTTCAATTAAGCCAGTTTGGGCATCTTGATTCACAAATATATGCTCTCGGATATCAGCCCAGCGTTGCAACCTTTCGCTAACTAAATCGAGTTGTTGCGCCAGATGTGCCCAGGTATCGGGATAAGCTCGTTTTAGCCAGTTCCACATCTCCAAAGCTGATTGTAAGTGCCATTGCACCATCAAATTGGTGAAAGCATTATTATCGACGCGATCGTGATTTTCATCCGGTCCAATCACATCACGAATATCGTAACATTGGCGCTGTTGATTCCATTCAACCCGACTTTCCCAGAAAACAGCCGTATCTAAGATAATTTCCGCACCATAATCGCGCATCCACTCATCATCGCCGGTAATCTGCCAGTATTGCCAAACTGCATAAGCTACATCAGCGGTGATATGCACTTCAATGTCACCGCACCAAATGCGAACTAAATTGCCATTGGGATCGGGAACCCAGCGCGGAGTAACTTCATCCCCAGTTGTGGCACTTTCCCAGGCATACATTGCCCCTTTGTATCCAGCTTCTTGAGCTTTGCGTCGCGCTCCTGGTAAACTGTGGTAGCGGTAGGTAAGCAAGTTACGCGCTAAGGCGGGTTGAGTTAAAGTCAACAAGGGCAAGACAAAAATTTCTGTATCCCAAAAAATATGTCCGCGATAGGCGAAACCGGAAAGGGTTTTGGGAGGAATACTTACTCTATCGTCGTGACGCGGTGCAACTGCCAGCAATTGAAAGAGATTGTAACGAATGCTGAGTTGAGCCTCGCTGTCGCCTTCAATAATTATATCATTATCTTGCCAAACTTGATCCCAAGCGGTAATATGAGCCGCTAACAAAGTGCTGTAACAAGGTTCATCAGCTAACCGTTGCAGCGCAGCTTCCATCGGCTTTTCAGTCTCCCTGGAAGTAAACACCGTGACAATCTTTTCTACAGTCACCGTTTGCTTTGGCTGTAGTTGCAAACAGGCAGTCGAAGAGGGGGGGAGGGGGGGAGTGGGGGATGAGGGAGACAAGGGAGATGAGGGAGAAATTCCTGCTTGTCCTGCTTGTCCCCCTGTCCCCTTGTCTTTCTCTACCACCAACTTAGCAGCCATTCCCAGTTGAATTTCTGAGTGAAGAGTTTGGCTGTGTAGCCAGATAGTATTATCGATGCTACCTTGGTTGAGAGTTTGCCAGTGTTTTACACCTTGGGTATCTTGTTCTGCGTTAAACTGAAATTCAACTTCGATATCACCTGCAAAATCTATTGATGTGATTTGACAACGGATTGCCAAAACATGTTGATCTGCTAAAGAAGCAAAACGCTCAAAGTGAAAATCTAAAGTATGACCGTTAGGCGATCGCCATCTCACATCACGGCTAACTATACCCAAACGCATATCCAGCCGACGTTCGTATTTGAGGATTTCACCACTATCCATACTAAAGCGATCGCCTGCCACTTTCACCACTAAAGGCAACCAGCTTGGACAGTTGACAAGTTCCGTGTGGGCAATGCTTGTATCATCATACACACCATGAATTAGTGTGGCTGGGCAATCTTCCGGATAACCTTCCTCGAAACTTCCCCGCGTGCCCAAGTAACCGTTACCAAGGGTGAAGACAGTTTCTTTGTGGTGTAACGCTTTCGGCTCGAACTTTGTTTCAATAATGTGCCAAAAAGAGGCATCAATTAGTTGTTTTTGTTGAGAATTATCAGCAGATACATTAAGCATGGCGTAAGAAGACCTATATTTGGGGCTAGGTGTGGGCAAAATGAAATAGAATTTTTAAGGGCAACGTCAGTAATTTACTGTTTGCCTTTCTTGTGCGCGACTGTTTCGGCTGTGATTATAGCCCAAACAGCCACAAGTGACGTTGGCTTGAAGAAAAACGTTCCCCTTTTCATCCCCCTATAGATAGGTTTAATGAATAGCTCAAGTTAATAATGAGAAATGCGACAAAATATACGATTTTTTACATTTAGAGAATAATTGTAGAAAAACTACATATTTTGCATTGCAGCGATAAAGCATTTTTGTGCATTCTGGGATTTGGCTGTAGATGAGGCGATCGCTATTTTTCCCAAAAACGCACACCGAAGCAGTAGCATGTCTGGCAAATCACACATATTGTAGAGACGTTCGGTCTGGAACGTCTCTATTGAATGACGTGATATTATATCAAATCCGGTAGCATCAGCATCTAAATAATTAAAAAACCGCAGAGACGCTGAGGACGCAGAGAAAGAGGAAAAAGAAATAATCCCGATACAAATGAATTTTATATTACACAATATTTTGGGAATTTATCAGCACTTACATAAAAAGTCTCTTAAATTCTTATTCCTTTGCTACGAGTGTGCGGCAGTCGCTACAACTTTCTCGGCAGCTTTTCGGGGGAAGCTTAAGAGCGAAAACGTGACGAGTGGAAAATACGCAACGCGCTGCCTTGACGAGTGCGTGAAATAATCATCCCAAAAAGCTGTGGGGATGATTGCGAAATCACCCCCACATTCTTCTGTTATAGAATTTACTTGCAGTACCCTTATTGAAACTTATATCTATTCAGCAATATCAACAAAACCTTCAATTTGAGAATCAGCCAATGTTGGAGAAGTAAAAATACGAGAGTAGAGACTTGATGGCTGTTGTTCGGCGAATACTGGTAAAACCTGACGCGCATGAGTTGCAACTTCCACTGCCTTAACCTCATAAGTCTGGGTTGCTAACTTAGGATAAAAGCCGATACCGATGATGGGAAGCAGCAGACAAGCAGTGATAAATAACTCGCGGGGCTTGATATCAGGTAGTGTAGCATCTAAATGTAATTCTTGATTTTGCTTACCGTAGAAGACTTGACGCAGCATCGACAGCAAGTAAATCGGAGTCAAAATCACGCCCACGGCTGATAGCAAAACGACTACAACTTTGAAGCTAGAACTGTAAACGTCACTCGAAGCGATACCGAGAAATACCATTAACTCACCAACGAAGCCACTCATTCCTGGTAAAGCCAGAGAAGCCATTGCACCAGCGGTAAATACTGCAAAGGTTCTGGGCATTACTTTTGCCATACCACCCATTTTTTCCATCATCAAAGTGTGGGTGCGTTCGTAAGTTACCCCTGAGAGGAAGAATAAGCTAGCGGCAATCAAACCGTGAGACAGCATTTGTAATACTGCACCACTCATACCAATTTCAGTGTAGGAAGCGATGCCAATCAGCACAAACCCCATGTGAGCAATCGAAGAGTAAGCTAAACGACGCTTAAGATTAGTTTGGGCAAAAGCGCAACAAGCACCGTAAACAATGTTGACTACACCCAAAATCGCCAGCACTGGAGCAAAATAAGCATGGGCATTAGGCAGCATTTCCATATTGATGCGGATGAGGGCATATCCTCCCATCTTCAACAATACGCCTGCTAAAATCATCGAACCCGGTGCTGATGCTTCACCGTGGGCATCAGGTAGCCAAGTGTGTAAAGGGAAAATCGGCAGCTTTACCCCGAAGGCAATTAAGAAACCTGCGTAAGCCAACATTTCTATAGCTTTGGGATATTGCTTCATTCCCAGAGTTGCCATGTCAAAGGTGACGGTATCTCCAGAGAATGCGATCGCAAAACCCGCAATTAAAATAAATATTGATGCGGCAGCAGTGTAGAGAATGAATTTAGTAGCTGCATACTGGCGGTTTTGTCCTCCCCAGATGGAAATTAGCAGGTACACCGGCACTAATTCGATTTCCCACATCAAAAAGAATAACAGCAAATCCTGAGCGAGAAACACGCCAAGCTGGGCACTGTACATTGCCAACATTAGCCCATAAAACAAACGCGGCTTGTTTGTTACTTTCCAAGCCGCGAATATTGCGAGGGTATTAATTAAGCCTGTCAGCAGTATCAAAGGCATCGACAGACCATCTAGTGCTAGTGACCAATTCAAATTCAACTGCGGTACCCAAGGATAGCTTTCTACAAGCTGGAATGTTGAACTTTGAAAATCGTAGCTTTGCCACAAGGCATAAATCATTAAGGCAAAGTCGGCGATCGCTATCCCCAAACCATACCACCGGACGGTTTTGCCCTCTTTATCTGGGATAAGCGGAATGGCTAGGGTAGCCACTAAAGGCAAGAGAACTATGGTTGTTAACCAAGGAAATTCAACGGCATTCATCACTGACAATCAATTTGTTTTTTCTCTTTTGATTACATTATATTAAGGAATTTATAGTTTTGTAAATGTTATTTCTCCCGAAACAATCGAATCTTTGGCATAAATTAGAATAAATACTTATTTATGCGGATGAATTTATTCTAAGAGTGAAGTTTTGTTAAGTCAATAAAAAGTGGCAGCTATCGCTACCGTTAAAATTTGTAATATAAGTTCTGTCTTCAGGAGGATGTATAGGCTGGCTGAGGTGTATAGTTCAGCAAAAATGACTAATTAAGCTTTAAACTATACGGTTGACAATTGTCCAAACATCAGAATCGGAGCGGACATGAGGAACGGATATAGTTTTGAAGCCAGTAATAAACGGTTTGTAATAAACTTGCCAATACATTGGACTAATGCGATCGGCACAATCTTTGAGGATTCGTATTTCCGCTGCAAGTTCCCCAGCTAGTTGATTAATGCGTTCAGCATGAATTTTAGCGAGACTTCTAGCAGACTCTAACTGTTCTTGGGGCGATTGTTGTAGGTTAGAAAAAGAGTTTAACTGAGCTTGTTTATTTTGTAATTCAGCTTTCAAAGCAGCGATCGCATCATCTATTCCTTTAATCTCCGTTGAGATTTGGGCTGTTTCCCTGGCATGATGGCGATAAGCTTCAGCTATTGCCTGGGGTGAAGAATTTTCGTTACTTATCACCACATCATTAATAGTCAGAGTAGCGCGTTCCTGCTGAAGAGCATCAATTTGAGAGCGAATCGCTGCAATTTCTGCTTGTATTTGCTCCATAATAAAGTCCTGAGTTTTAAGTGAGTGTAAGATATCTGGGGAATTTTATGGTTGAGTAGTGCTGCTTGCACCTTGAGTATCAAGAGAAAGCGATCGCACAATCGCACTTATTCCTTGTTGCTTCCAAGCAGCAGTCATCGCTGTCGCAACAGCTTGTGAATGCAACTCATCCGTCAAGGCTAAAAGCGTCGGTCCTGCACCACTAATTACCATGCCATAAGCGCCAGTAGCAAGCGCAGCTGAATTTACAGCATCGTACCCCGGAATTAGCGCTTTTCGATAAGGTTGATGTAACTTATCTTGTAAAGCGGTTTTTAACCAATTATTGTTGGCAGTTTCCAAACCGCGCAACAATAAGCCCAAGTGTGCAGTATTGAAAATTGCATCTGCACGACTTACTTGAGTTGGGAGAACTTGCCGCGCTTGTTTAGTTGAAAGCTCAAAATCAGGAATCGCTACCACTGGCACAACATTATTATGCCAGGGAATTTCACAAATTTCCCAAGCGTTGTCAGCAGTCGCAGCAAGACGACATCCACCCAACAAAGCGGGAACGACATTATCGGGATGTCCTTCGATAGCGATCGCTAACTCCATCACCTGCGACTGACTTAAAGGTTCACCTGCCAACAAATTAGCACCAATTAATCCACCAACAATCGCTGTTGCCGAACTACCTAAACCCCGTGCCAACGGTACACCCATTTTAATCTCGATTTTTACAGGTGGCGGTGTCTGCTGCAAGTGTTGGTAGAAAGTGACAAACGCCTGATAAACTAGATTACTCTCATCAGTTTTAACGGTTTCAGCCCCCGTACCAGTGACAGAGATAATTACCCCAGCTTCTTCAAGACGAGTGAACTTAAACTCGTTGTAAAGCGTCAAAGCTGCGCCAATACAATCAAAACCCGGTCCTAGATTGGCGGTTGTGGCGGGGACTGTAACAGTTACACAAGAAACAATAGACATTTATAAAATACTTTGCAATCATCAATAAGCATCCCACGTAAGTGATTAATTTGGTTATAGATAATTTAAATGATGTGCAAGACACATCCGATCGCATGATTGTTTTGAAGTGAGCGATCGCTCATTAGCCCACTTTGCAAATCTATCTTTCAACAACAGCGGCAGTTTTTTAGTTTACAGAAAGTGAGAAAAGCGATCGCCCATTACTTACACTTGTTAACTCAATTGAGACAACTGAGCCTCAAGCATACGTCTCTGGTATCTAATCAAATATAATTACACGATCTACCTGCGGTAGCAATTGCCGCAGAATCTGTAAATAGGCGTCTGCGTCATTTCTACCCCAAAACCGAGCAACTACCAATCGCTGGATATTGGGTAGCTGCCGAATAATACACCAAGGATGAGTATTTGATTTTGGCTTTGATGTTGATATCATAGAGCAATCCTTCCTATGATTATAGGATGTGTTAGGAATAGCGATCGCTCTCAAGTTTTCCAGGCGAGACGAGCGATCGCTTTTGATGTTGTCATCTCCAAAAATCGAGATTTCGATTTTTGAGGTTATAACTATTAAAAATCGAAATCTCGATATTGTCAAGCTCAGGATGAGGCGTGTTTAGATTGCGAATTAAAGAACTTGCAGCAGAGCGGGGTTGGACATTGAAAGAGATATCTGAGCGTTCCGGACTTGCTTACAGCACTGTTGCAACTTATGCAAACTCTCCTGGAATGGCAATGGTTAACCTAATTTCTGTTTTGAAGTTAGCGCGTGTCTTTGGTGTATCAATTGAAGAATTGATTGAAGTGCTGGAAGAATAAGCTCAAGCAGATGTATATTTCGCACCGTTCAATTTTAAGGCGATCGCATTTGATGGGGTGAGGTGCGATTCAATTTTAAGGCGATCGCATTTGATGGGGTGAGGTGCGATCGCCATCTAACATTACAATTGCCCAGTCGTCCTATCCTCAAACCGGCGTTAAGCACGCTCGTGGCAGTTTACCATGTGGCGAGGAGATGATGGAGATATGGATAGATAATGATGAGTATCGAGGTCAACACTATTACCAAAAGGATTATACCGTGGGAAAGAAAAACAACTTCCGTAAAACTTGGAAAACATTAACTGAGCTAGGTCAGGAATTTGGAGTATCAGCCGTTAAATTTGGTAATTTGCTTAAACAGCATGGATTGCGTGAGAAAGATGGTGAACCTAGTCAATTAGCAAAGGATGGTGCAATATTTGAGAAAATTACACCAAAGGAAGGTAAACCTTATTATTTATGGCATAGTCAAAAAACATCTGAATACCTTATTTCTCAAGGTGTAGCCAAAAATAGCGTATCAGCTGAAGATGCTGAAAAAATGACTTCAGCTCGAAAACTGGCACGTTCTTACATGGAAGCCCAAAAGCTAGATGACGAAGGTTCTAAACTCGGTTACATGATGCTTTCTGAAATGGTAGATGACATTAAAAAAGTTGGTTTAGAGCGATTTAATCAAGCTCTTAAATCAATTGGTTACAAAGGTGACGAAGTTAATTTAGAAGGTTGGTAACAAGATGGCTACTCTCACATACTGCAACAGTTCCACAGCATCACACAAGCTGAGTTAGTAATGATATTTCATCTTCAAAGGGCAGCGCGATCGCTCATATGGAGCGATCGCCGGAAATAAGCAATCTGTAGGCAAAACTGAGAATAAAGCGCTGGATGGGTTGACTGCTAGTTAGGTAAATCTGAATTTATTATCTTACCTGCAAATACTTAATATAATTATTTTCACTAACCTTCTTCCCACTCTTTGCCACCAGGTAACTCACTCAACATCTCATCAATAGCACCAGGCAAACATTTTTGAGAATTTGTATAAGTCAAATCTAAAAAAGCCTGTACTACTTTTATAATCTGAGATTTATCTACAATTGCTTCCAGTCGCTTAGGTGTATACAAACCATTTAAAACTTCAGCAGATGCAGGCTTGATTGCGGCATCAAAAGCAGCATCCAGCAACTCCTCCCATTCAGTTTGCTTCACATAATGATAAGTCTTATTATCCTGTAAATTTAAATCTTGAATTTCTAAAATTGAACCTTCAATCGAAGCTGCCCAGGAATTAGTTAATCTTTGTTCAACCTGATTTTTAATCAAATGAATAATGAGTCTGATGAGAAAACTTCTAATATTTCGGATATAACTCTTTCGACTCATCAACTCTAACTCATCAACAATTACCAAAGCATCATCATAACGTCCCTCAAGAATAGACTTCCTTAAATCCCAAATTTCTTGAGTCATAGCGATTTATTCCAAATACTAAATTCAGCTTATTCCAAATACTAAATTCAGCATAAACGAAAACTCCCTTGCTCTGATCAGAGAAAGGGAGTTTTCGTTGTGTTATGAATAAACCTGGCATCGAGCTATTTTGGCGTAGGGCTACCCCTAAACTATCGTCGCCGCTGCGGCGTTTCACCTCTGAGTTCGGGATGGGGTCAGTGTGGTTCCACCGCGCAATTAACACCAGGAAAACCTTTTGGGAGGGGGAAAGGGGAAAGGGGAAATATTTATTTCCTTTACCCTTTTCCCTTTAACCTTTACCCTTGAAATGAATCGCTGAAGACTGCTGTATGAAGCGAATTAACCAATTGTGTAGAGGTCAAGCCCTCGGTCTATTAGCACGGCTCGGCTGCATACATTACTGCACTTCCACCTACCGCCTATTAACAAGTGTTCTACTTGTGACCTTACCTACT